>JANMAN010000368.1:0-2108 GCA_031359885.1 Tardiphaga sp.
CAGTCCGGCTTCGGCGGCGACAGCGCATCTGGCCGGTTCACCTTTTCGGGGTGGCGCGGGCGCAATGGCGTGGCGGACACGGTATCGAGGACGACGACCATCGGGATTACCTGTTGAGACGTGTAGTTAAGCCGAACCCTGCCCTGCCGCAACCCGACCTCGCTTTTGCGGCACCGTCATTATAGACGCTCTCATATGCATGTGACCGAGCCTTTAGGCCCTCTGCTCGACAAGAGCTTTTTCGACCGCAGCGTCCACGAGGTCGCACCGGAGCTGATCGGCGCGACGATGCTGTTCGACGGCGTCGGCGGGCTCATCGTCGAGACCGAGGCCTATCACCACACCGACCCGGCGTCGCACTCCTACCGTCGCCAGACGCCGCGCAACGGCGCGATGTTCGGGCCGGCCGGCCATGCCTATGTCTACCGGTCCTACGGCATCCATTGGTGCGTCAACTTCGTCTGCGAGGAACCGGGCTCCGCCAGTGCGGTCTTGGTCCGCGCGATCGAACCGACGCATGGCGTGCCCCTGATGCAGCAGCGGCGGTCGCTGCACGATGTGCGACTGCTATGTTCCGGGCCGGGCAAGCTTTGCGGGGCGCTGGGCATCACCGGCGCGCATGACGGGCTGGCGCTGGACGAGCCTCCCTTCGCGATCCATGCACCGCTTGCCAAACCCGAGATGGTCGTCGGTGTGCGGATCGGAATCACGAAGGGCGTCGATCTGCCGTGGCGGTTCGGGCTAAAAGGCTCGCGGTTCGTGAGCCGGAGGTTTGTGGACTAGCTGCGGGCACACCGTCATCCTGAGGTGCGCTTTGATGACGCCTCTTGGCGTCGTCAAAGCGCCTCGAAGGTTGGGCCGCATACTGGGTCTCTCCATCCTTCGAGGCTCGCCCAAGTAACGGCGCAAGTGCGCCGTCGGGCGAGCACCTCAGGATGACGCCAGAGCCTCACTCCGCGCCTTTGAGCCGCTCCATCGCCTCGACCAATTTCGCGCGGCGCGCGAGGGCATCGTCGCGTTTGGCTTTTTCTTCCTCGACGATTTCTTCCGGCGCGTTGGCCACGAATTTTTCGTTCGAGAGCTTCGCATCGACGCGTTTGATGTCGGCATCGGCCTTGGCGATTTCCTTCGTGAGGCGCGCGCGTTCGGCCCCGATGTCGATCACGCCTTTCAGCGGCAATGCCGCCACCTCGCCGCGCACCAGCAATTGCACGGCACCGTCGGGCGCGCGATCGGCGAACGAAATATCCCCGAGCCGCGCCAGGCGTTTCATCACGTCGCTCCAGCGTTGCGCGCGCGCTTTGATGTCGTCGGACGCCCCGATCAGCAACAGCGGCGTCAGCGTCGCCGGCGTGATGTTCATCTCTGCGCGCAGCGAACGGATCGCGGTGATGAGTTCGACCACCCAGCCGATCTCGGCTTCGGCGGCAGGATCGCTGAAGCCATCGGAATCTGGCCAAGCAGCCAATGTCAACAATCCGCTGCGCGGAGCCGTCACCGCCCACAATTCCTCGGTGATGAAAGGCATGAACGGATGCAGCAGTTTCAGGATTTTGTCGCGCGCCCACGCCACCATCGCCTGCGTCTCGGCTTTCGCGGGCGAGTCCTCGCCCATCATCACGGGCTTGGCGAGTTCGAGATACCAGTCGCAGTACACGTTCCAGACGAAGCGATAGAGCGCGCCCGCGGCATCGTTGAAGCGATAAGCCTCCAGCGCCTCGGTCACTTCGCGCGTCGCAGCAACAGTCTCGTGCGCAATCCAACGGTTCAGCGTTTCCTTGGCCTGCGTGTGATCGAAATCCGCAGGCAGCGCGCAGCCGTTCATCTCGGCGAATCGCGATGCATTCCAGAGCTTGGTCGCGAAGTTGCGATAGCCCTCGACGCGGCTCGTTGCGAGCTTGATGTCGCGGCCCTGCGCGGCCATCGCGGTCAGCGTGAAGCGCAGCGCGTCCGCACCATAGGTGTCGATCAGGTTCAGCGGATCGATGACGTTGCCCTTCGACTTCGACATCTTCGCGCCCTTCTCGTCGCGGACGAGGGCGTGGATGTAGATCGTGGGGAACGGCGCTTGCTTCATGAAGTGCATGCCCATCATCATCATCCGGGCG
>JANMAN010000302.1:0-2589 GCA_031359885.1 Tardiphaga sp.
GGTCAAAACGCATCCTTCGGCACGATCATTGCTGCACAGGCACGCGGCGATTTCGGCGTGCTCACCGAGCGCGGGCGGCGCGCGATCCGGATTCATATCGCAGGAGATTTGAAATCCGGTTTGAAAGCGTTGGATGCGGCGATCACATCGGCCCTGACCTAGGACACTCGCATGCAACTCGGAATGATCGGCCTCGGCCGGATGGGCGCAAACATCGTCCGCCGGCTGATGAGAAACGGCCACGCCGCCGTCGTGTATGACATGAACCCGAAGGCGGTCGCGGCGCTGGAGAAAGAAGGCGCCATCGGCGCATCGAGCCTCGAAGACTTCGTCGGCAAGCTCGACGCACCGCGCACCGTTTGGGTGATGCTGCCGGCCGGCGAGATCACCGAAGCGACGATCAACGAGCTGCACAAGCTGCTTAAAAGCGACGACGTCGTCATCGATGGCGGCAACACGTTTTGGCAGGACGATATTCGTCGCGCGAGGACCCTCAAGGAAAGCGGCATCCACTATGCCGACGTCGGCACCTCCGGCGGCGTGTGGGGCATCGATCGCGGCTACTGCATGATGATCGGCGGCGACAAGCCGATCGTCGACCGCATCGACCCTATCTTGAAGACGCTGGCACCGGGGATCGGCGATATTCCGAAAACGGCCGGCCGCGAGGGTCGCGATCCCCGCGTCGAACAGGGCTACGTCCATTCCGGTCCGGTCGGTGCCGGTCATTTCACGAAGATGATTCACAACGGCATCGAATACGGCCTCATGCAGGCCTATGCCGAGGGGTTCGACATTCTCAAAAACGCGTCGAGCGAAGCGCTGCCCAAAGAACACCGTTTCGATCTCGATATCGCTGACATCGCGGAAGTGTGGCGGCGTGGTAGCGTGATCCCCTCATGGCTGCTGGACTTGACGGCGTCCGCGCTGGCGGAGAACCATACGCTCGATGAATACTCCGGCTACGTCGAAGATTCTGGCGAAGGCCGCTGGACCGTCAACGCCGCGATAGAGGAAGCCGTGCCCGCCGAGGTGCTGACAGCCGCGCTTTACGCGCGGTTTCGCTCGCGCCGCGATCACACGTTCGCGGAGAAGATTTTGTCTGCGATGCGCGCCGGCTTCGGCGGCCACAAGGAGCCGCAGCAGCATCCCGAACCGGCCATGCAGACCGCGCCGAAAATCATGCGGCCTCAAACCGACAAGACGGATCGCCTGTGACGACAAAATCAGAGCCTAAAAAAGCCGATAGCTGCGCGTTCATTATTTTCGGCGTCACCGGCGATCTCGCGCATCGGCTCGTCGTGCCGGCGCTCTACAATCTTGCAGCGACCAACCTGCTTCCGGAGCATTTTTGCATCGTCGGCGTCGCGCGCAACGCGATGAAAGACGATGAATTGCGCGACAGCCTGATGAAGGGTCTCAAGCAATTCGCGACTCGCAAGGTGGACGACGCGATCGCAGAAAAATTGCTGGCTTGCGTGAGTTGCGTGGAGGCCGACCCGAAAGATCCCGAGTCGTTCGATACGCTCAAGACCAAGCTCGAAGCCCTCGAATGCAACACGGAAAGTGGCGGCAACCGGCTGTTTTATCTGGCGACGCCGCCCGGCGCATTCGCGCCGATCGCGAAACAGCTCGGCCGCTCGGGGCTACTGAAGGAAGACAATGGTTGCTGGAGCCGGCTGATCGTCGAGAAACCGTTCGGCACCGATTTGAAATCCGCCAAGGCACTCAATGACGATCTTCTGAAAATCGCGGACGAGCAGCAGATCTATCGGATCGATCATTATCTCGGCAAGGAGACGGTGCAGAACATTCTCGTGCTGCGGTTCGCCAACGGCATGTTCGAGCCGATTTGGAATCGCAACCATATCGATCACGTCCAAATCACCGTCGATGAGAAACTCGGCGTCGGCCATCGCGGCAGCTTCTACGACGCCACCGGCGCGCTGCGCGATATGGTGCCGAACCATCTGTTTCAGTTGCTCGCGCTGGTCGCGATGGAGCCGCCAGCGAAATTCGAGGCCCATTCCGTTCGGACCGAAAAGGCCGAGGTGCTGGCTGCGATCCAGACCCAGACCGAAGACGAGGCGTTGAGCAATTCCGTGCGCGGGCAATATACCGGCGGCCTGATCGGCGACGAGACGATCGAGGACTATCTCGAGACCAAAGACGTAAAGCCGGATAGCACGACGGAGACTTATGCTGCGTTGAAGCTGACCATCGACAACTGGCGCTGGGCCGGCGTGCCGTTCTATCTGCGCACGGGCAAGGCGCTCGGCATCAAGCGCACCGAAGTCGCCATCAAATTCAAGCGCGCGCCGTTTGCGATGTTTCGCAATACGCCGGTTGAGCAACTGGCCGAAAATTATCTCGTCATCGGCGTCGAGCCGACCGAAGGCATCGCCCTGCGCTTTAACACCAAGGTGCCGGGCCCGTCGATCGCGAGCCACTCGCCGTCGTCACCGCGGCGCAACGACCAGCGCGCCAGCAGCGGCGTGCGTCGCTGGCTCGACGCGCGCTGCAGGCGGCCGCTCATGACGAACCCCCGGGGCTCAGGTCTGCCCGATGCCGGCGACCGCGTCGCGAATC
>JANMAN010000381.1:0-4881 GCA_031359885.1 Tardiphaga sp.
CGAGTGTCATCAGCGACAACGCGATCACCGACTGCCGCCAAGACATTCGCAGAGCGCCAAACGAGAAGATGACGAACAGGCAGCTCAGAAAAATGTAACCGATTTCCGGTGCCATGATCAGAAATCCGATCTGCACCGTCGTATTCGTGAGCACCTGCGGAAATGGCAGATAGTGATCTTCGCATCGATCGTTGAACCCGCTCTCGGAGAGGAACAGGAAACAGCCGATCGTCAGCGAACCGCATGCCAAAAACGCTGTAATCAGCATCGGCGAAATGATGCCGGCATAGGAATAGATCGCCATCACGAGTGCGCCGGAGAGATAGCCGACCAATTGTGCGGTCAGCGTTTGCCTGCGGTGGGATTTTCTGCGCTGCAGGACTTCGTCGCTCAGTCCACTTTTCAGCATAGACCGGGTGTCGATCGTCTGGCTGCGAAGGGCGGGGGCAAAGCTGTTCATGGTCGGATAACTGCTCATCGAACGGGCGACCGCCTGAGGTCGCTGCTGAATGCTGCGGAACACCCTAGAAGCGAAGCCTTTAGGTTTGGTATCTTCAGCGTTTCAAAAAAGATCTGTTGTCGGAACTGCGACATAGCGTTCTAAGCCATATCGACCGTAAATCGATCGTTATCGATCGATTTACCATCGAACCTTTCCCAAGCCCGAACGACCCATGATGACGGTCTTGCGCACTGGGCGCGGGTGGATCGGCAGGATTCGTACTTGAATCAAGATCATACGACCACGCCAACGGCTGCGGAATTGCTGCTGCCGTGGCATGCCAGCGGCGCGCTTCCCGCCCGAAAAGCCCGACAGATCGATGCAGCGCTCGGACGCGACGCGGACCTCACGCGTCAATTTGCCGTAGCCCGCGCCGAGCGCGCGGCCATCGTCGCTTTGAACGAGATGTTGGGTGCGCCGTCGCCGCGGGCGTCAGTGGCTCTTTTCGCTGCCATCGATGCCGACGGAATCAGCCGCGGCAATTCCTGCTGACGACGTTGAACATCCGCCATCGCAGGCGCGACTAACATCATGTGAAGGCCGCGAGGCCGTCCAGCGACCTGTCGGCGCATCCCCGTTTACCCGGCGTCGACAAGGCGTCGACCCGTCCGGTTGTCCCCCGGACGGGTCTTTCATTTGGCAGCGAATGGCCAATCTCGCGCGGGGAATGAATAGCGCTGGACAATCTTAACGGTTCATTCACCTTTATAAATTAACCATGAATCGATTCGGTTGGTTGCGTCGCGTCCGTTTTTTCTCCCTGCGGATTTTTGCCATGCATGCCTCCGACGTGTCGCGCGGCCGACAGATTTTGTCGCGCTTTCTGGCCCTTGCCGAAGAACGCCTCTCCTACCTGACCGAGCTTTACGAGACTGGTCGCTGGCAGCGTTATTTCACCCAGACCGAACTCATCGAGAACGTGCGCGAAGCCAAGACGGCCGTTGCAGCCTGGTCCGTGTTGGTGTCGACCGAGGCGCTGCCGAACAATCGACCGGTCGATCTATCCTGGCTCGACAGTCCGCGCCCGCTGCCGCCGCGCAGGCCGGTGATGCGCGATGTCGCGATGCCTGATTTGGCGCCCAGTCTAGCGCTACGTTTGGCTGACCGGCCGATCGCTATCGCAGCCGAAATGCTGCCGCCATCGCCGGAGCCGATTATCGTGGAGATGCCGGTCGCGGTCGCGCCCCCGCTGCAACCGACGGCGGTGTCTCCGACACCGCCGCCATGGCAGCACGCGCTCGATTACGCGTTGATGGAGCAGCGCTATCCGCTGCTACGCAAAGCCGGCTGACACTTACCTGACGACATTGCCGGCTTGCGCGATCTGCTGATAGCGACCGCTTGAATCCGTCGACAGGTCCGACGTCATCGCCTTGGCGTGGTCCATGCCGACCACCGCGCCGCGTTTGCTGCCGGAAATCATGTTGCCATTCAGCACAGCCGTTCCCGCGCCCGGCACGATCGAGACGCCGATTCCGATGAAGGCATTTCGGATCACGTTGCCGGAGATCGCGACGTCGCGCAGATATTTGCCCCATCCGGCCATGATGCCGAAAGCCGGCGCGTTTTCGATGACGTTGCCGGTCACCGACGTGTCGGCTTCGACATAGATGCCGATGCCTGCGTCGTCGTCAGGGGCCGTCCCGATCGGCCGCTTCGGGATGAGGTTGCGGATGATGTTGCCCTGCACGACGCTCATCCGGCCGCCTTCGTTGAAGTTGCAGACGGAGACACCGACCGCCGCGCCGTCCACGGTGTTGTTGGCGATGATGGCACCCTCGAAGGCGAACTCCGCATAGAGCGCGACCTCGCGCATATTGCTGACGCTGTTGCCGGTGATGTGAATGTTCGACGCGGAATTGCCGCGCACCGCCGAGTAGTCGCAGTTGCGGATGCGGTTGCCGCGGACGATGACGTTGCCGGCGCGGAATGCGTTGATGGCGTTGCCGTGTTGGCCGGAGCCGCCCGGACCGGCCTTGATGTCTTCGATGCGGTTGTCGATCACGAGCGTCCCGTCGTCGCCGATCGCGGTCCGCAGGATCTCGATGCCGTTGTCGCTGGTATCGCGAATGGTGTTCTGCGACACGACGAGGCCCTGTGCATCGAACGAGACGATGCCGGTGTTGGCGATGCCTGCGAGCGTATTGCCGCTGAGAGCGCCCGCGACATTTTCGAGCCAGATGCCGTTGCCGCCGCTTTTGACGATCTCGCAATCCCAAATGTGGACGTCCTTGCCGCGAAGGCAATGCACGAGGCCGCGCCGCTGCGGCAATCCGATGCCGCCGCCGTCGAAACTGATGCCTCTGAGGCCGATGTAATTCGCGCCTTCGCTGGTCACGAGCGAAGGACCGCTGCCGGTGAAGATCAATCTGGTCGCGCCGCGGCCGCTGACGAGCTGCGCGCCATTCGGCAGAGTGAGCGCGCCGCTGCGATAAACACCCGGCGGCAACGCAAGCGGCACGCCGACGCGTGCGGCTTCGTCGATGGCTTTTTGTAAAGCGCGCGTCTGATCGTCGGGACTGCCGGGCCGCACGCCAAATTGCGAGGCATCGCGACCGAGCGTCGAGGTCAGCGGAGCTGCGCGTGCCGGCTCGCTCGCGACCACCATTGCGCCGGCAGCAAGCGATGCGGCTCCGATCATGCGGCGGCGGTCGAGATCCATGGCGGTGCGTCCTGCTATGATGGTACAGGAATAACGCAGAACGGCGGCTCAGGCGTGAACAGGCCGGTGTTTGTTGCGGGTAGGGTTAATCAGGATGACGCACTCTTTCGCGTCTGCGCGACCATCTCCAGCAATATCCCTTCGCCGGCATCGACGAGATCGTCCAGCGTGATGCGCGGCCGCAGGCCTGCGCGGCGGGGCACGCCAGGCCGCGCGACCAGCGGGACATGGATGAAGGCGGCGAAAGCGGGGCCATCGTCCGCGCAACTCGCTTCGATGGCGCGCCAACTCAGATAGTTGCAGAGGTAACTGCCGGCATCGCGCGACAGCTTGGCCTCGACGCCTGATCCCAGCGCGGCGCGCAACAGCCGATGCGTATGCGGGCCGAACGTCAGCGCATCGCTGCCGCCGGCGATCGCGCGCTTGCGAACGCGCGTGTGCGCGGCTTCCGGCCACAATTGCGTGACGGCGTTACGCGCGCGCGTTTCGATACGAACGTAGCGCGTGCGTTGCGCGAGCCCGAACATCAACACCGCATGCGGCTTGTGTTCGTCGAGCAGGCGCGGCAACTCGCGATCGACGGCACCGTAGCTGACATCGAACACATAAGGGATCAGCGAGACATCGCTGAACGCAGGACGCCGCAGTGCCGTCAGACGTCGCACCAATGCCGGTGTCGGATTGAACGGCGCGCCGGGAAACGGGCCGAAGCCGGTGACGAGAATGCGAAGCGGGCCGCTCACGCCAGCAATCCCGCGATTTGTTCGGCCGCGTGCGCTGGCGTTGACTTGCCGTCGGCAACGTCAGCCTCGATCGCTTTGACCTTCGCGCGAACGGACGGATCGGCGCGCAACCGCGCCATGAGGCGTTGCTCGAGCATGGTCCACATCCATTTGACTTGCTGCTCGCGGCGACGCTGCGCGAACTCGCCGGACGCAGTCATCGCCGTGCGATGCGCAAGAATTTTCGTCCACAATCCATCGAGACCTTTTCGCGTCAATGCAGAATAGGTCTCGACCGGCGGATGCCAGTGCTCCGAGCGGGGAGTGAGGATGTGCAGTGCGCCGCGATAGTCTCCTGCCGTGATGTTGGCGCGCTTGAGATTGTCGCCATCGGCCTTGTTGATCGCGATCATGTCGGCGAGTTCGATCAGTCCTTTTTTGATGCCCTGCAATTCGTCGCCGCCACCCGGCAACATTAACGCCAGAAAAAAATCGGTCATGTCGGCAACTGCGGTTTCGGACTGCCCGATGCCGACCGTCTCGACCAGCACCACGTCGAAGCCCGCCGCTTCGCACAACAGCATCGCTTCGCGCGTTTTGGCGGCGACGCCGCCGAGCGTGCCGGCGGCAGGCGACGGGCGAATAAAGGCTTTGTCGCTGGCGGACAAATCCGCCATCCGCGTCTTGTCGCCGAGGATCGACCCGCCGGTGCGCGCCGAGGATGGATCGACCGCGAGGACCGCGACGCGGTGGCCCTGTGCGATGATGAACATGCCAAGCGCATCGATGGTTGTCGATTTGCCGACGCCGGGCGAGCCGGTGATGCCGACGCGGATGGCATTGCCGGTGCGCGGCAACAGGGCCTGCACGAGCTCGCGGGCGACGGCTTGATGGTCGGCGCGACGGCTCTCGATCAGCGTGATCGCGCGCGCCAGCGCCGCGCGCGATCCGGCGCGGATGTCCTGGGCGAGGGTGTCGATGTCGGGGAGGGCAGG
>JANMAN010000391.1:0-3292 GCA_031359885.1 Tardiphaga sp.
ACCGCGTCATATGGCCATGACGACTGGTTGTCTGGTGCGACCTTGAAGGCATCGCGATAGAGCTTGCCGAACTTCTTCGAGCCCTCCGACGAATCCTCCGCGTAATCGGCGACGCCGTAAGTGCCGTGCAGCGCCGGACCGGCGAGCTTCAGCGCGGTGACGTTGACGATCGGGGGCGAGCCGACCCACGGAATGTTGACGCCGAGCTGGCGCAACTGCCGGGCGAAGATGCCGAGATCGTTCTCGAAGGTGAAATAGGACCCCAGCACGTCCGCGCCCGATTGCTTGATCGCCAGCACGACCGGCGTGAAATCCTGGCTCTGGTTGGCATAGCCCTGATCGATCGCAATCGTCGCGTCGAGCTTGCCCAGCGCCTCGGTCAGCGCCTTACCGCCGGCGGTGCCGAACGCATCCGTCGAATGCAGGACGGCCCATTTCTTCTTGCCGAGCGTCTTGACGCCGTATTCGGCGATGACGCGACCCGAATAGCTGTCGTTCGGGCGGAAACGAAACAGCCACGGATTGCCGAGCTTGGTGAGGTTCGGATCGGTGCCGCCGAACATCACGGGCTTGCCGAGCTTCATCACGTCGGGTGCCATCGCATGCACCTGCGTGGAGCGAATCGAGCCGAGGAACGCCACGATGTCGGGCTGCGCGGCGAGCTTGGAGAATGCCAGCACGATGCCGGGATTGGTGGTCTGGTCGTCCTCGATGATGAGTTCGATCTGCGTGCCGAGCACGCCGCCGGCCTTGTTGATGGCCTCGACGGCGAGCTTCGCGCCGCCGGTGGCATATTTGCCGGCTTCGGCCGCGGGGCCCGTGATCGGCGCGCACATGCCGATCTTGATGGTCGCACCTTGCGCGCGCGCTGCGCTGCCGATCACGTAAGGGGCCGCAACGCCCACAGCGAGACCTGCCGCGAAATCACGTCTGGTAAGCTTCATTAAATCCTCCCGTTCAGTCTTTTTTTGGGGCCGCGCTTTGCGTCGGACGTCCCTTGAGGACATGAGTTGACCGAAAAAAGCGCGCCATGTCCATGGGGTTGCGGCGCATGGCGGATGTGAGCGCGATGAAAATTTGAGCGTAGCGCGATTGCCGCGCTGCACACGCCGCGACGACACCCGCGATTGGATCGCGCGGATCGAACATGCTAGTCGTCGGCCGCTTGGTCCGGGGCGCGTCATGCCGCATTTCACGATCGAATATTCCGCCGAACTCGACGATCATCCTGACGTCGTCATGACAGACGTGGTCGAGCTCGTGCGTCAGGCGGCGGTCGAGACCGGCATCTTTCCGCTCGGTGGCATCCGCGTCCGCGCAATACCTTGCCGACACGTCGCGATGGCGGATGGCCGCAAGGGGTTGCTGTTTCTCGCCATGGTGTTGCGGATGGGCGAGGGCCGCGACCTCGACACGCGCAAGGTCGCCACCGGGCATATTTTCGCGGCGCTGCAGCGCTATTTCAAGGTGCTGCTGGCGACGAACACATTCGCGCTGTCGTTCGACACGCAGATCAACGAGGCCGCGACGAGCTGGAAGGCCAACACCATCCACGATTTGTTTTAGAGTTCGTCATTCCGGATTGCCGTGTCGTCGCCTGTGAGGGCTCGGCTCGCGAGCGAGAGCATCAATGCCCGTCCCGACCCATGTCTTCGATCCGCCGTTCAACATTTTGCGCGCGAGCCATTGCGTGCTCGACGTGACGGACCTCGATGCCAGCCGCAAGTTCTACGCCGAGACGATCGGGCTGCATGTCGAGGACGCCGACCCCGACGCGGTCTATCTGCGCGGCAGCGAGGAGCATCAGCATCACTCGCTGGTGCTGCGCAAGGCCGCGACCGCCGCCTGCAACCGGATCGGGTTCAAGGTCGCGACCGACGGCGATCTCGACAAAGCCGCGGTGTTCTTCGCCGCGCACGCCATCGCGCATGAGTTCACGCAGCAACCTTATCAGGGCCGCACGCTCGCCTTCACCGATCCGTTCGGTTTTCGCATCGAGCTGTATGCGCAGATGGAGAAGCGCCCGCATCTGCTGCGGCGTTACGATCTCTACAAGGGTTGCCATCCGCAGCGGCTCGATCATTTCAACGTGTTCGCGCCCGACGTACAGGATACCGTCGATTTCTATGCGCGGCTCGGATTCAGGCTGACCGAATACGGCGAAGAGGACGGCGACGGTGGCCGCATCGCCGCCGCCTGGATGCAGCGCAAAGGCAACGTCCATGATGTCGCGATCACCAACGGCCGTGGTCCGCGCCTGCACCATTTCGCCTATTGGGTGCCGACCGCGATGAACATCCTGCATCTGTGCGACGTGATGGCGTCGTCGGGTTATCTCAAGAACATCGAGCGCGGCCCCGGCCGCCACGGGGTCTCGAATGCATTCTTTCTTTACGTGCGCGATCCCGACGGCCACCGGCTGGAAATCTACACCAGCGACTACAATACGATGGACCACGACCACGAACCGCTGCGTTGGTCGTTGAAAGACCCGCGCCGCCAGACGTTGTGGGGCGCGCCTGCGCCGCGCTCGTGGTTCGAGCAGGGCTCGGTCTTCGTCGATCAGCCCGTGCGCGAGCCGGCGTTCGTGGCCGATGTCACGATCGCGGATTGAGGATGATGATGCAGCAGCCCCCGCGCCTCGCCACCTATAGTCACAACAACATCACGCGCTATGGCGCGGTGACGAACGACGGCGTCGTCGATCTCTCCACGCATTTCGCGAACGAATATCCGACGTTGCGCGAGGCGATCACCGCGCGGGCCTTGCCGCTGCTGGTCGATTTCGCGGCGACGCGGTCGGCCGATCATGCGCTGGCCGACATCGCATGGCTGCCGCCGATTCCGTCGCCCGAGAAAATCATCTGCGTCGGCGTCAACTATCCGGACCGCAATGCCGAGTACAAAGACGGCGAAAGCGCGCCGACATATCCCAGCCTGTTCATGCGGACACCGCGCTCCTTCGTCGGCCATGATGAGCCGCTGGTCCGGCCGCGGGCCTCGATGCAACTCGATTACGAGGCTGAATTGGTGCTGATCATCGGCAAGGCCGGACGCCACATCGCCGAGGCAGACGCGCTTGATCACGTCGCGGCGATCACGCTGTGCAACGAAGGCACCATCCGGGACTGGGTGCGCCACGCCAAGTTCAACGTCACGCAGGGCAAGAATTTTGACTCCACCGGGAGTCTCGGGCCGTGGATCGTGCCTTATACGGACGAGTATCAGATCGCCGATGTCAGACTCACCGGCAAGGTGAACGGCGAGTTGCGGCAGGACGACCGCACCGGCC
>JANMAN010000447.1:0-5271 GCA_031359885.1 Tardiphaga sp.
CGAAGTCGGGTGAGGGGTGAAACGTCTAGTTCGGTATCGACCCCTCACCCGGCTCGGCCATCGGCCGATCCACCCTCTCCCGCAGGGGGAGAGGGGACGCAGAACATCCGCGCATCGCCTTGATGGTTCAGCCTTACCCGAGCCGCAAATCCAGCAGCCTTCGGCTCTCGCCCTTCAATAATTTCTTCACGGCGCTCGATGCTGCGATCTCGCCCTGGTTGGCGAAGGCTTCATGGTTCTTCTCGATATCGTCCAAACGATAAAGATAATTCACCATCACGCCGGCCGACTCGCGCAGACCCTTCGGCGACAGATCGCCCTGCCAGTCGATGCGCTCCAGACGGGCGCCATTGCCGAGATGAAACCGCGCAACGGGATCGACCGGCAAACCGCGCGACGTTTTCGCTTTGAGAAAATAAGATGCGGCAAGCGGTTCGATCACCGCGCGCATCTGTTGGGCCAAATTGGCATCTTCCACCCAGTCGGGCCGATCGAGTTGCGCCAACAGCGCGCGCTCCTCCGGCGTGACCGGCAACTCCGGCGTCGATGTCAGCCAGGCCATCAAGCCCGGCACCGGCGACAACGTCACGAAGTTCTCCAGCTTCGGCAGTTCGCGACGTAATTCCTCTACCACCTGCTTGATCAGGAAGTTACCGAACGAAATCCCGGCCAGCCCGCGCTGACAGTTCGAGATCGAATAAAACACCGCCGTGCGCGCCCGCGACACAGCCACCGGCGGCCGCTCGGCCTCCAGCAGCGGGGCGATGGCGTCGGGAATGGCCTCGGTGAGCGCAACCTCGACGAAGATAAGCGGCTCGTCGTTCAGCGCGGGATGGAAGAACGCATAACAGCGCCGGTCCGCAGGATCGATACGGCGACGCAGATCGTTCCAGCCGCGGATTTCATGCACGGCCTCGTAGCGGATGACTTTTTCCAGCACGATCGCCGGCGTCGACCAGTCGATCCGGCGCAGCACGAGAAAGCCGCGATTGAACCATGACGACAGCAGATGCACGAGATCGCGATCGACGGCCGCAAGATCCTTGCGGGCCTTCATGAGGTCGAGCAGGTCCGCGCGCATCTGCACGAGTTCATGCGTGGCACCCGGCGCGCGGTTTAACCGCCGAAACAGTTCCTGCCGCTGCGGCTCGGACGCGAAATGCAACTCGCCCGCATCGGCCGCGTCGGGCGCGCTACGCCATGTCTCGACCGCCTTGGCGAGCCGTTCGGCGTCGGGGCCGTATTTGCGCGCCAGCGCTTCGAAGAACGCCGCCCGATCGTCCGTGTGGAGCGCGCGATAATGATCGAGCACCTGACGCGCGATGGCGGTCCCCGACGCTTCTCCGCGCCCCGATAACAGCGCGTCGCAGAGCGCGATAAAATCTGCGACGCCGCGCCCGCTGCCGTCGACGGCGGGCGTGCGCCACAACAGGCTGCGCCCGCGTTCCGAAATCGAAGACATCAGGTCGGAAAAGAAATCATTGCTCATGCGTCGTTGCATCCAACTTTGCGAGCCAGCCCATGTGCAGGATAGCGCATTGCGGCGAGTTTGGCAGGCCGTATTATGAACACGGCCGACGCAGGACGAGTTGCAAAAGGTTTAAGCCTAAAATATATTCGACGAGGCGTTTCTCCAGCAACGGGACGGCCTTCCATGTCGGGATTATCAGGCTCCCATGCGCTGGTGACGGGCGGCGGCCGCGGCATCGGCCGCGCCATCGCCGCGGCGCTGACCGCCGCAGGTGCCGAGGTCACGATCATCGGGCGTAATCTGACGGCTCTCGATCAGGTCGTGGCCGCCGGCCAGGCCCATGCAGCTTTTGCGGCCGATGTTTCCGACGAGCCCTCGCTGCGCAGCGCGATCGAAAGCGCGACGAGACATAAGCCGATCGACATCCTCGTCGCCAATGCAGGCGCCGCGGAATCCGCGCCATTCGGCAAATCCGACGCGGCGTTATTCAGGCGCATGATCGACGTCAATCTGATGGGCGTCGTCGTGGCGGCGCAGGCGGTGCTGCCCGGCATGGTCGAACGACGCCATGGGCGCATCGTCGCCATCGCCTCGACCGCCGGCCTCAAAGGCTATGCCTATGTCAGCGCCTATGCCGCCGCCAAGCATGCCGTCGTCGGCCTCGTGCGCTCGCTGGCGCTGGAGGTCGCGACCAAGGGCGTCACGGTCAACGCCGTATGTCCGGGTTTCACCGACACCGATCTGGTCGCGGCGAGCCTCGACACGATCGTCGCCAAGACCGGCCGCAGCCGCGACGACGCGTTGGCTGAACTCGCCAAGCACAATCCGCAAGGGCGGCTCGTCACGCCGCAAGAGGTTGCCGATACGGTGCTGTGGCTGTGCGGCGCGGGTGCATCCGCCGTCACCGGGCAAGCGATCGCGGTCGCCGGCGGCGAAGTCTGACATAAGAAACATCAAGGGAGATCACATGACGCCGCACAAACCGGGCACCGCCGCCAACTCCGTCACGATTCCGCTCGCGGATTATTCGCCGGCGCATTTTCTGCTGGCCGTCGTCGATGGCGTCGCGACCGTGACGCTCAACCGGCCGGAGCGAAAGAATCCGCTGACCTTCGAGAGTTACCGCGAGCTGGTGAATTTTTTCAAAGCCTGCGCGATCGACGACGAGGTCAAAGCGATCGTCGTCACCGGCGCCGGCGGCAATTTCTCGTCTGGCGGCGACGTGTTCGAGATCATCGGTCCGCTGGTGCAGATGAACACCAAGAATTTGATGGCCTTCACGCGCATGACCGGCGACCTCGTCAAGGCGATGCGCGCGTGCCCGCAACCGATCGTCGCCGCCGTCGAAGGCATCTGCGCCGGTGCAGGCGCGATCATCGCAATGGCGTCGGATCTGCGCATTGCCGCAACCGGCACGAAGGTCGCGTTCCTGTTCAACAAGGTCGGGCTCGCCGGCTGCGACATGGGCGCGTGCGCGATGCTGCCGCGGATCATCGGGCAGTCGCGCGCATCGGAATTGCTTTACACCGGGCGCTTCATGACGGCGGAGGAAGGCGAGCGCTGGGGCTTCTTCAGCCGCATCGTCAATCCCGAGCAAGTGCTGATCCAAGCGAACGTCTTGGCGAAGCAGATCGCGGCCGGACCAAATTTCGCCAACACCATGACCAAGCGCATGTTGGCGATGGAATGGGCGATGTCGATCGAGGAAGCGATCGAAGCCGAGGCGGTCGCACAAGCTCTGTGCATGACGACGGAAGATTTCGCACGGGCCTTCGAGGCGTTCTCGAGAAAGACGACGCCGCAGTTTCAGGGGGATTGAGATTTTTGTCATCACCGGGCGAGCGCGACCTTTACGCGCGATGACCCGGTGATCCATCTCTTGGCGAAGACAGATGGATTACCGGGTCGGGCGGACCGACCGTACGACGAAGGCGTCGTCGGCGGTCCTTGCCCGGTAATGACGATCAATATCCCCTTGCCAATAAATGCTTTAAGATTAAAATAATCCGATCGGGCGACGACGGAGGCTTCTCATGAAGATTGCGATCATCGGCGGCGGACCGGCCGGGCTCTATGCCGCGATCCTGCTGAAGAAGCAGCGCCCGACCGCCGATATCATCGTCTATGAACGCAATCGCGCCGACGACACCTTCGGCTTCGGCGTCGTCTTCTCCGACGCCACGCTCGATAATTTCGAGAAGTACGATCCGCCGAGTTACCAGAGCATCATCCGCGAATTCGCCTATTGGGACGACATCGCCGTGCATTTCCGCGGCACCGTGCACCGCGTCGGCGGCAATGGTTTCTGCGGGTGCTCGCGCCGCGCACTGCTGATGATCCTGCAAGCCCGCGCGCGCGAACTCGGCGTCGCGCTCGAATTCGAAGTCGATATTTCCGACGAGGCGACTTTCGCCGACGCCGATCTCGTCGTGTTGTCCGACGGCATCAACAGCCGCTTCCGCGACAAGTTCGCCGATCATTTCGAGCCGCTCACGGATCTGCGCGCCAACAAATTCACGTGGATGGGTTCGACCAAGCCGCTCGATGCTTTCACTTTCATCTTCGAAGAAACGCGCTGGGGACCGTTCATCGCCCACGCCTACCAATACGAGGCGGGCCGCTCGACCTGGATTTTCGAGACCGACCCCGAGACCTTCAGGCGCGCGGGGCTCGAGGGCCTCGGCGAGGCCGAATCCGCCGCACGCATGGCGGATATTTTCAGCGGCTATCTCGACGGCCACAAGCTGATGACCAACCGCTCGCTGTGGCGCAATTTTCCGATGATCCGCAGCAAGCGCTGGGTTCGCGACAAGATGGTGCTGATCGGTGACGCCAAGGCGACGGCGCATTTCTCGATCGGCTCCGGCACCAAGCTTGCGATGGAAGACGCGATCGCGTTAGCCGAGGCGCTGGCGCGCGCGCCGAATGTCGCGACGGCGCTCGATGCGTATGAGCATGGCCGCCGCGAGGAGGTCGAGAAGACGCAGCACGCGGCCGATGTGTCGCTGGTCTGGTTCGAACATGTCGATCGCTTCTGGGAGTTCGATCCCGTGCAATTCGCGTTCGGCGTGATGACGCGTTCGAAAGCGATCACTTACGACAATCTGCGGCTGCGCGCGCCGGACTTCGTCGCCGAGGCCGACCGGGCCTTCGCGCGACAGGTGCAGGCCGCGGGCTTCGATGTCGATATCGACCAACCGGTCGCGCCGATGTTTCAGCCGCTCAAGCTGCGCGAGATGACGATCGCCAATCGCACGGTGGTATCGCCGATATGCATGTATTCGGCCGACGAAGGCATGCCCGGCGATTTTCATATGGTGCATTACGGCTCACGCGCGATCGGCGGCGCGGGCTTGGTCTTCACCGAAATGACCTGCGTGGCGCGTGACGCGCGCATCACGCCGGGGTGCGCGGGGCTCTACACCGACGAGCAACAGGCGGCTTGGACGCGCATCGTGGATTTCGTCCATGCCAACTCGGCCGCAAAATTCTGCCTGCAACTCGGCCATGCCGGGCGCAAGGGCGCCACGAAATTGATGTGGGACGGCATGGACCGGCCGCTGACGGACGGCGCGTGGGACGTCGTGTCCGCATCCGCGCTTCCCTATTATCCCGATAGCCAGATTCCGCGCGAGCTCGATCGTGCCGGCATGGATCGCATCCTGAAAGAGTTCGTCGCGGCGACGAAACGCGGCGATGCTTGCGGCTTCGATATGTTGGAGCTGCATTGCGCGCACGGCTATCTGCTCGCGAGCTTCCTCTCGCCACTCACAAATCAGCGCAGCGACGCTTATGGCGGC
>JANMAN010000449.1:0-5775 GCA_031359885.1 Tardiphaga sp.
AGCAGTTCGAAATGATTGGGCACGCTCATGCGGGGCTTTCAGGATTTGCGTCTCGAAACAGCAGGCTGCCGTCGCCGTAGGAATAGAACCGATAGCCATCGGCGATGGCATGAGCATAGGCGGCTTTCATCGTGTCCAAGCCGGCGAAGGCCGAGACCAGCATGAACAGCGTCGAGCGCGGCAAATGAAAATTGGTGACGAGCAGATCGACCGCGCGGAAGCGGTAGCCCGGCGTGATGAAGATCGCGGTCTCGTCGGCGAAAGGTCGGATGGTCCCGTCGGCGTTGGCGGCACTTTCCAGCAGCCGCAACGATGTCGTGCCGATCGCGACGATACGGCCTTTCTCAGAACGAGCCGCGTTCAACGCATCGGCGGTGGCACGAGATAGGGTGCCCCACTCCGCATGCATGGCGTGGTCGGCGGTGTCGTCGACTTTGACAGGCAAAAACGTCCCGGCCCCGACATGCAGCGTCACGCGATGAAAGCCGACGCCTTTTTCCTTGAGGGCCGCCTCGAGCTCGGGCGTGAAATGCAGCCCAGCGGTCGGCGCGGCCACCGCGCCTTCATGAACGGCGAACATGGTCTGGTAGTCGGCGGCGTCGCGCTCGTCGGGCGCACGCTTCGAGGCGATGTAGGGCGGCAACGGCGTGGTGCCGAGTTCGGCGATCGCCTGATCGAGGGCCGGCCCGTGAAACACAAAACTGAAAACGATATCGCCCGCGTCGCCTTTGCTGTCCACGCTCGCATCGAGATGTCCGAGCAGACACACGCGGCCGTCATGGCCGAACCGCACGGTGTCGCCGATGGTGAGTTTCTTCGCGCCTTTGACGAGGGCCTGCCAGCGCGACCCGTCGATGCGTTTGATGAGCGTCGCATCGAAATGAGAGTCCGCGCCGCGACCGATACGCCGACCCGACAGTTGGGCTGCAATGACTTTCGTGTCGTTGACTACGATCTGATCGCCGGGCCGCAGCCATTGCACGAGATCGCGCATGGTCTGATCGACGAGCGGTTGCCCCGGCTGCACGACGAGCATGCGCGCGGCGTCACGCGGCACCGCCGGCCGCAGCGCGATGCTGTCGGCAGGCAGATCGAAATCGAAGAGGTCGGTGCGCATAATCAGTCTGTCGTCATTGCGAGGAGCTAAGTTCCTCGTCTTCGAGGAATGAAAGCGACGAAGCAATCCAGTCCTCGTCTGATCAAAGAACTGGATTGCTTCGCTCAAGACGAGCCGGCTTCAAGGCCGGCTTGTCTTGGCTCGCAATGACGAACGACATAAGCGCTCGCCCGGGTATGACGGGATGTCTCGACCTTACGCCGCAGCGTCGACCGCCATATGCGCCTTGACGATCTTGTCGGGATTTTGAACCGGCTCGCCGCGCTTGATCTTGTCGACGTTCTCCATGCCCTCCGTCACCTTCCCCCACACCGTGTACTGGTTGTTGAGGAACGACGCGTCGTCGAAGCAGATGAAAAACTGGCTGTCGCCCGAGTCGGGGCTCGCCGCGCGGGCCATCGACGTGGTACCGCGCACATGCGGCTCCTTGTTGAATTCGGCTTTGAGCTTCTTGCCGGAGCCGCCGGTGCCGGTGCCCTGCGGGCAGCCCGTTTGGGCCATGAAGCCATCGAGCACGCGATGGAAAACGATGCCGTCATAGAAGCCTTCGCGCACCAGCTCCTTGATGCGGGCGACATGGCCCGGCGCGAGATCGGGGCGCATTTCGATGGTGACGGGGCCCTGCGTGGTTTCGAGGATCAGCGTATTTTCCGTGGCGGCCATGGGGCCCTCCTGAATGCTTGAGATGCGTTGACGATGTGAAATGATTTGATGTCGAACGACATCACTTGATAACGAACGACATCATTTGATGTCGGATGCGACCTGCACCTTGATCATCTTGTCCGGGTCGGTGACGGCACCGCTGGCCGAACCGGCCGGTGCCTTCTTCAGCTTGTCCACGACATCCATGCCGGCGACGACGTCGCCGACGACCGTGTACTTGCCGTTGAGGCCTGGGTTCGACGCCAGCATGATGAAGAATTGCGAGTTGGCGGAATCGTTGCTCGCGCTGCGGGCCATGCCGACCACGCCGCGAATGAACGGCACGCTGGTGAACTCAGCTTTGAGGTTCGGATATTTCGAGCCGCCGGTGCCGTTGAAGTTCTGGCCGTCGCCGGTCTGCGCCATGAAGCCGTCCATCACGCGGTGAAACGGCACGTTGTCGTAATAGCCTTCGCGCGCGAGCAGCTTGATGCGGGCGGCATGGCCGGGCGCCAGTTCGGCATTGAGCTTGAGGACGATGCGGCCCTTGCTCGTGTCGATCACGATCGCATTGGCCTTGTCGAGATTGGCCGGCAAAGCGGCCTGCTGCGCGACGGCGGGAACGGCGCAGATCAGCGCGGCGGCGAGAACGAACAGTCGGATCATGACAACTCCGGGGTGGATTAGGCCGGTAGACCGGCGAATTTCTTTTTCAGGCTGGCGGCGACTTCGTCCGGCACGAAGGCCGAGACGTCCCCACCCATCGCAGCGATCTGCCGCACCAGTGTGGCGGTGATCGGGCGGACTGCGACCGATGCCGGCAGGAAGACCGTATGGACCGACGGCATCATGGTTTCGTTCATGCCGGCGATCTGCATCTCGTAATCGAGGTCCGTCCCGTCGCGCAGGCCTCGGATCATGATCGTGGCGTTGTGCTTTTGGGCCGCCGTGATCGTGAGGCCGTCATAGGTCGTGCAATCGAAGGCGCAATGTGCGGCCGCGGCGATCGGCGCGAACACGTCCTCGACCATCGCGAGGCGCTCCTCGGTCGAAAACAACGGCTTCTTACCGGGATGGATGCCGATCGCGACGATCAGCCGGTCGCACAGCCCGACCGCGCTCGTCACGACGTCGAGATGGCCGTTGGTGACGGGGTCGAACGAGCCGGGATACAGGGCGATGCGGGGCATGGCACCTCCTACCGCGAAGCCCCGATCCTCGCAAGCCGACTTGGTTCCCGGCAAACCGCGAAACCGGCTGAACTTTATTTCACGATCGCGCCAGAACAATTTCGCGGCTGGTGCGTCGTCTGGAGAGAATGTGGCGCAAATACTTCATGGGGCGCGCCGGGACGACACAATCGGACGACGGTGTGAAACGCGATTTCGGGCCGACGACAACACCGCGAAACGATCGCTGGCTAAAACGCTAACCAACGAGACGACGCAAGTTAACGGTCGAGACGACAGGGGACGACAATGATCAAAGCAATTTCAGCCATCGCCATTGCAGCTTTCATCGCAGCCGCGCTGACCGTCTTGCCGGGTTTTGCGCCGAACGTTCAGGCCAGCGAGCCGGTGGCTCTGGCTAAGGCCGATCGCCTCCCCGTCAAGTCGACAAGCCCGAATTGTGGCCAGCAGTCGTGGCCGAACATCGACGCGTCCTGCCTCAAGTCCGCCAGCAACGGCCTGGTTCGCGAAGCCCGCTTGGTGACCGCCGAGCGCCGCTAAAATTTATAAAACCACCACCCTCCAAGTCGAAAGCCGCCGGGATGCCCCCCAGCGGCTTTTTCTTTGTGTGAACGACCGTTGATCGTCGCACACGTCATTGCGAGGAGGCACATGCCTCGTCTTCGAGAAATGTGCCGACGAAGCAATCCAGTCCTTCTTTCATCAGAGAAGTGAGACTGAATTGTCTCATCCCTCCCCCGTCTCGGCCTCGCCCTCGTCCGGGATATGCTCGACGGAGACGACGTGCTCGTCATCGGCGGTATTGAACACCCGCACGCCCTTCGAGGCCCGGCTGGTGATGCGGATGCCCTCGACCGAGGTCCGGATCAACTGCCCGCCGTCGCTGACCAGCATGATCTCGTCGGACATCTCGACCGGGAATGCCGCCACGAGATGGCCGATTTCCTTCAGCTTGGTCGGATCGCTGGCGCGGATGCCCTTGCCGCCGCGGCCTGAGACCCTGAACTCGAACGACGACGACCGCTTGCCGTAGCCATATTCCGAGACCGTCAGCACGAACTGCTCGGCCGCGCCCATCTCGGCATATCGTTCCTGCGGCAGCGACGCGTCCTGCAAGGCAGCGGCGTCTTCGGCCTCCGGCGTCAATTCCTCCGGCTCGATATCCTCGCCGGTCGCGGCACGGCGAATCGCACCAGATTGTTTGAGGTAGATCGCGCGCTCCGCCGGCGCGGCCTCGAAATGATGCAGGATCGACAGCGAGATGACGCGGTCGCCCGTGGCCAGCGACAGCCCGCGGACGCCCATCGACGCGCGGCTCTGGAACACCCGCACCTCGGACACCGGAAAGCGGATGCACTGCCCGCCGGCCGCCGTGAGCAGTACGTCGTCGCGGTCCGTGCAGATCTGCACGTCCACGATCGCTTCGCCCTCGTCGAGCTTCATCGCGATGATGCCGGAGCGGCGCACGTCCGAGAAGTCCGACAGCTTGTTGCGGCGGACGGTGCCGCCGGTCGTGGCGAACATCACGTCCAGATCGGCCCAGGTCGATTCGTCCTCGGGCAACGGCATGATCGTGGTGATGCGCTCGCCCTGCTCCAGCGGCAGAATGTTGATGAGCGCCTTGCCGCGGCCGTTCGGCGGCGCGATCGGCAACCGCCAAACCTTGACCTTGTAGACCTGCCCGCGCGACGAGAAAAACAACACGGGCGTGTGGGTCGAGGCGACGAACAGCCGCGAGACGAAATCCTCGTCCCGTGTCGCCATGCCGGAGCGACCCTTACCGCCGCGCCGCTGCGCGCGGTAGGTCGACAGCGGCACGCGCTTCACATAGCCATGATGCGACACGGTCACGACCATGTCCTCGCGCTGGATCAGGTCTTCGTCTTCGACCTCACCTTCCTGCTCGATGATTTCGGTCTTGCGCGGCGTCGCGAATTCCGACCGGACAGCGCCGAGTTCGTCCTTGATGATGGTCTGTACCCGCGCACGCGAGCGCAGGATGTCGAGATAATCGGCGATCTCGAGCGCGAGCTTGTCGAGTTCTTCGGAAATTTCCTCGCGACCCAAGGCGGTCAGGCGGGCCAGACGCAGATCGAGGATGGCGCGCGCCTGCTCCATCGACAACCGCGCGGTCCCGTCCTCGTTCAATTTGTGGCGCGGGTCGTCGATCAACGTGATCATGGACGCAACGTCCCTGGCTTCCCAATCGCGCGACATCAGGATATCGCGCGCGGTCGCGGGATCGGGCGACGTCCGGATGACCCGGATGATCTCGTCGATATTGGCGACGGCGATCGCCAGGCCGACGAGGACATGCGCGCGGTCGCGCGCCTTGTTGAGCAGAAACTTGGTGCGGCGGGTGACGACATGTTCGCGGAACGCGACGAAGATCGTCAGCATGTCTTTCAGGTTCATGACCTGCGGACGGCCGGCATCGAGCGCCACGACGTTGGCGCCGAAATTGGTCTGCAAGGGCGTGAATTTGTAGAGCTGGTTTAGGACGACATCGGCAACCGCGTCGCGCTTCAATTCGATCACGACGCGAAAACCGTCGCGATCGGATTCGTCGCGCAGATCCGAGATGCCTTCGATCTTCTTCTCGCGCACCAGTTCGGCGATGCGCTCGACCATCGTGGCCTTATTCACCTGATACGGGATTTCCGAGATGATGATCGCCTCGCGATCCTTGCGGATCGTTTCGACCCTCGCTCTGCCGCGCATCACGATCGAGCCACGACCAAGATGATAGGCCGACCGGATGCCCTGGCGTCCGACGATCAGACCGCCGGTCGGAAAATCCGGACCGGGCACGATCTTGATCAG
>JANMAN010000387.1:0-3384 GCA_031359885.1 Tardiphaga sp.
CGCAATTACGTGCAGCGGATCATGGAGAATTTGCAGGTCTATCGCGCGCGTTTCGGCGGCGGCACCAAATTGCAGATCGATGCTGATTTGCACCGCGGCGCGCAAGCGAGCGCGGAAGCGGATTAGGCAGGCGGGGTTCGGGGCGGCTTACTTGCCTCGAAGCTCAGTCCTACGCGCGCCGTGTCTCACGCGGAGAAGCTCGATCGCATCGGGTCGAATTTGATAAAAGATCAGATATTGATACCGGCGAAGCACTTTTACCCGAACTCCGGCTTCTGAGGTGAGCGGGGACGCTTTCGGATAAGCAGCGATCAGCTCGATTGCGGCTTCGATGTCGCGCAATAATTTTTTTGCCGACCTCGGACTACGCCGATTTAGAAAGTCGAATATGTCGTTCAGGTCGCGGCGAGCTGTAAAAGTAACGCGAACTTTCATGACGACCGAAAGCGAGCCCAGACTTTTTCCATCTCATCTTCGGATACGAAATTGCCAAGCTCCACGTCGCGCAATCCCTCCTTCACCGCCGTCAGTTCTTCCTCGTTGAGCACATAGACGCCAGCGCGACGTGCTTCGATCGCAGCGGCGATATCGGCCAGCTCCTCCCGGTCTTCCTCAGGCCAAGAGGCGATCCGTTCGAGCACTTGTGTGGTTTCTCGATCCATCCGGACAATATAGCACGCCCCGCATCGAAATCGAGCGGCCTAGCCTCCTCTTGACGGGGCAGCGGCGCAAACCGACAACCCGATCAAGAGCGGCCGCGATGAATGTGGCCGCGACCATTCGGGAGCGCCCATGACATCGACATTTCAAGACATGTTTTGCCAATCGACCGACGGCCTGAAGCTGCATGCGCGCGACTACGCAGCGGCCGATCCGTCAACAACAGCGCTGCCGGTGCTGTGCCTGCCCGGCCTGACCCGCACCACCGACGATTTCGACATTCTGGCGACGGCTCTTTCGACCGACCGGCACGCGCCGCGGCGTGTCGTCGCGATCGATTATCGCGGCCGTGGTCTGTCCGATCACGATCCGGACCCGGCGAAGTATTCCGTTCCGATCGAAACCGGCGACGTCCAGGCGGTTGCGGCTTCCCTGAATATCTCGAAAGCCATCCTGATCGGCACTTCACGCGGCGGCATGATTTCGATGGTGTTGTCGGCGACCCAGCCAGCGATGGTCGCGGGCGTGGTGCTCAACGATGTCGGCCCGGCGCTTGAAATGGCGGGATTGGTCAGGATCAAGGACTACATCGCCAAAGACAAACTCCCGTCGTCATTGGACGACGCCGCAGCCGGCACGAAGGCGCTGTTCGGCCGCGACTTCCCCGACCTCGGCGATGCCGACTGGATGGCGTGGGCCCGGCGGGGCTACGCCGAAAAAGACGGCAAGCTCGTCAAAACCCATGACCCGGCGCTCGCCTCCGCCTTCGCAGGCATCGATCCGGCCAACCCGCCGCCGCCGGCGTGGAAGCTCTTCGACAAGATGGCCGCTAAACCACTGATGTTGATCCACGGCGAGCGGTCGGATCTGCTGTCGCCGCAAGGAGTCGCGGACATGATGGCGCGGCGGCCGGACATCGACTTGGTCGAAGTGCCGAACCAAGGCCATGCGCCTCTGCTGGCGGACACGCCGACGATCGCGCGGATCGCGGCGTTTTGTGCGCGATGCGATGGCGTGGCCAGATAAAAAGCGCCGCACCCGTCGTTCTTGGCGGATGTCAGCGCTCAGCGCCGACATCCGCGCGAGTAAGTTCTCAAAATAAGAACCGGATGCTTCGTCGAAAATCATCGTCGAACACCAAGAGGATTTCTCCTCGCAACGACGCCGAGCAGGACCAATCCAAAACAAAAACCCCCGGCGATTGCTCGCCGAGGGTCTTGAACTCAAATCATACCGCCCGAAGGCGACAGGATCAGAAGTTGCGCTGAGCGCGGACGTTGAGCAGGAACGTGTCCTGATCGCGGTACTGATAGACCGCCGTCGGCTTCGGAGCGGCTGGCGTCAGAGTGGCAGCACCCGTGAAGTTCTGGTCGAGGCGGAAATACTGCATTTCAGCCGAGAACGTCAGGTTGCGGACCGGGGTCCAGCGCGTGACGAGACCAACCTGCATGACGTTGAAGTCAGGGTTACAGGTGTAGGTTACGTTCTGGCCGGCAACGGCAGCACCGTAGGTGTTGCAGTAAGCAGCAGTGGCGTTACCGTTGTAACGGACGGCCGAGTAGCTGCCAAACAGGCTGGACGACCAGGTGGGCGACCAGTTGTGGTTGAACGCACCGCGAACGCCGTAAGCTTCCGTCAGTTCGATCGCTCCACCCGGCGTGAAAATGCCGTCCGTTGTGGCACCAAAACCGATGCTGCGAATGCCATTGTTATTTCCGCTTAGGCTGCGGTCACCAAACATCGCAAAGTTCGGCGAAGTCGCGCTGGTGGAGATGACGTTCTTGGTGTCGCCGCGAGCATAGGTCGCGTCGATCTTGATGTCATCGCCCGGTCCCGTCGGCAGATTTTTGATCTGCAAAGCGGCCATGACCGAACCACCCCACTTCGACGTCGGAGCGCCCGACAGCTCGGATAGGTTGTTCGGCGTCGCGTTCGCGTTGAGGTTGTTGTAGGAGCCGTTGACCTCATGCAACGCACCCGACAACTGGAAGAGACCCCAGGCCTGATCGACGCGGATGTTACCGACGAGATCAGGAGCGCGGACTGCTCCGTAAGCGCTGCTCGAAACGCCACCGGCACCGGAAAGAGCCAGACCGCCGTTGCCGGCAATGCCGTTGCTCAGATTGTAGACCGCGGTGCGGTTGAACACGGTCGGATCATCGAGACCGATGGTGCCCGACACGCCGTTGCCGAACTGCGTGGTGTACTGGATGTTGTTCACGCCGGTGACGGTGTCATGACCGCCGAGCAGGAACGAGTTGTTGTTGCCCGGATAGCCATTCCAAGGCGTCGCGTAAGCCGAAGAGGACTTACCGAAGGTGAAGCCGGCGAACTGGATGAACACGTATTCCACTGCGGTGTAGCCGCCGCCGGGGGTGTCGAGCAACTGGGTGTTGTTGCCGAGGGTCGTGTTCAAGCTGTTCGGGTTCTGCGTGGAACCGCCCAGGGTCGAGAACTGGAAGTCGGCCTGGCTGAAGGTGCGGACGACGCCGTATTCGGTCGCGGTGCGGGTATCGATCGTGAAGGCAGCACGCGAACGGGAGGTGTAGTAGTTGGCGTAACGGTTGCCCTGACCAAGGTCAGCAGACCAAGCCGGACCGCCGTAGATGTTGCCGTTGAACGTTGTGTCAACGCGCACGTAGCCACCGAGCTTGATGCAGGTGTCGGTGCCGGGGATGTAGTAGAAACCAGCTCCGTACAGGGAGCAAACCTTCACGTATTCGA
>JANMAN010000471.1:0-2399 GCA_031359885.1 Tardiphaga sp.
GCGTCTCGATGCCGTGATCTTCCCACAGATGCGCAGTGCGCTTGCGCCGCTGCACGGACCGGGCGTCATCGAGGAGACCACGGTCTCCGAGATCAACATCGCCGGCCTTCCCGGCGTCACGGTGCCGGCTGGCTACTATGAATCCGGTGCGCCGTTCTGTTTGATCGTCGTCGGGCGTCAATGGGCCGAGGCCAATCTGCTCGGCTATGCCTATGCGTATGAGCAAGCCACGAAGCACCGTCGCGCGCCAAAACTTGATTGAACGATAATCGGCCGTCGATGCCTGCGCATCCGGCGTGGCTGTGCGGATCATCGATCGCGAACGATCTCCTGCTCACGCCTCAATGGAAATCCCGCGAACGGGGCAAAATCCGGACGTCACGCGGATGGCGGATTTTCTGTCCGGGATTGTCGGGATGTTCGCGGCGGTCGTCGTTGAAAGCCTCGGTCGTGATCAATGCTGTGGCGTTGTGTTTGCGGCCGAGCGCATCGTCGGCAAGATTCGTGAGTTCACGCGAGCGATCGACCAGTCGGTCCGCGACCAGATGCACGACGCCCTCGGCGCTGGCTTGAATGGTGCCTTCCACCATCAGCATTCGCGCGCCCATCACCTCTTTGCGAAAGCGCTCCATCACGGTCGGCCATACGACGACATTGGCGATTCCGGTTTCGTCCTCCAGCGTGAGAAACACCACGCCCTTGGCGCTGCCCGGCCGCTGCCGCACCAGCACCACGCCGGCGCAACGCGCCTTGCGGTCATTGGTGGTGGTCGTCGAGATCGCGTGGCAGGGCGTGACATGCTCGGCCGAAAACATGGCCCGCAAGAACTGCATCGGATGACCCTTCAGCGACAACCGGACGGTCTGATAATCCGCGACGACATGCTCGGCGTCGGGCATGTCCGGCAGCGGCTCCGCATGCTCGTCCGACAATTCGCGCGCGCTGGCGGCTTCGAACAACGGCAGCGCCGTATCGTCCGGCAATCGCCGCACCGCCCATAAAGCCGCGCGGCGATCGAGCCCGATCGAGCGAAACGCATCGGCATCCGCGAGCAAAACCAACGCGCGCTTCGGCAATGCCGTGTCACGCGCAAAATCCTCCAGCGAGGTGAAGGCGCGATGTGCTCGCGCCATGACGATGCGTTCGCACCAGTCGTCGTCGCTCCAGGTCTGCGGCTTGTCGCGGTCGCGCACGCGAAAGCCATCGATCTGGCGAAAGCCGAGCCGCACGGCATGAAAGCGGCCGTGGCACTCTTCGAGGATGTTGTCGCCATGGCTGAAGGAAATGTCGATCTCGCGCACTGCGACGCCATTCTCGCAAGCGTCGCGGACGATTTGCGCCGGTGCGTAAAAGCCCATGGGCTGCGAGTTCAGCAATCCACAGCAGAAGACGTCCGGATGAAAATGCTTCAGCCAGGATGAGACGTAGACCAATTGCGCGAAGCTGGCGGCATGGCTTTCGGGAAAGCCGTAGCTGCCGAAGCCTTTGATCTGGTTGAAGCAGTTGGCCGCAAACACGGGATCGTAGCCGCGCGCGATCATGTTGCCGACCATCTTCTGCTCGAAAGTATGCATGGTGCCGACATTGCGGAACGTTGCCATCGCGCGGCGCAGCCCATTAGCCTCTTCGGAGGTAAACTTAGCCGCCTCGATCGCGATCCGCATGGCCTGCTCCTGAAACAGCGGCACGCCGAGCGTCTTGTGCAGGATCTTCTTGAGTTCGTCCTTGTCGCCGTCTTTCGGATAGGGATATTCGATGTCGTCGGGTTTCATCTTTCGCCGACGCAGATACGGATGCACCATGTCGCCCTGGATCGGACCGGGCCGCACGATCGCGACCTCGATGACGAGATCGTAGAAGCAACGTGGTCTCAGCCGTGGCAGCATGTTCATCTGCGCGCGGCTTTCGACCTGAAACACGCCGAGCGACTCGCCCCGGCACAGCATGTCGTAGACCGACGGCACATCCTGCGGGACCGTCGCCAAATCCCAACGTTCGCCCTTATGAAGATCGATCAAATCGAAGCATTTGCGGATGCAACTCAGCATGCCGAGGGCGAGGATATCGACCTTCAATATGCCGAGGGCGTTGAGGTCGTCCTTGTCCCATTCGACGGTGGTGCGGTCCTCCATGGCGGCGTTGAGCACCGGCATCATTTCGTCGAGCCGGTCGCGGGTCATGACGAAGCCGCCGACATGCTGGGAGAGATGGCGCGGGAAGCCGGCGATCTCGATGGCGAGGGACAGCACGCGGCGCAAGCCGGGCTCGTCCGGATCAAGGCCGGCGCGGCGCACTTCGGCATCGGGAACGGCGCCGGACGACCAGCCGAACACCGTGCCGGAAAGGGCGCCGACGGCATCCTCGGAAAGGCCGAAGACCTTGCCGACTTCGCGGAGCGC
>JANMAN010000477.1:0-11972 GCA_031359885.1 Tardiphaga sp.
CGGATATTATACGATGGTGTCGATGACGCTAAACACGTTCGAGTTCGACCTGCCTGACGGCGAGGTGCGGGAGTTGGGGTGACGCGGCGACACGCCGAACATCGAAAGCAGTTTTAACATTTGGCCAGGCTATTTTTCAGAACGTAATCATATTGACCCATGGAGAGGTGAGATGTCCGACCGTACGAAACGGAACGAACCCATCAATGGAGATGCACGCATCGGTCATGTGCACTTGCGGGTCGCGGACATCGACAGATCGCTCGAATTTTATTGCGGCGTGCTCGGCTTTGAAGTCACGCAGCGGCTGAGCAGCGGTGCGGCGTTCATTTCCGCAGGCGGGTATCATCATCACATCGCGATCAACACATGGGGCAGCAAAGGCGGACATCCGCCGGCGCCCGGCACCACCGGCCTGTTTCACATCGCGATCGTTTATCCGACGCGTGCCGCGCTGGCCGATGCGTTGCAGCGGCTGCATGAGGCCGACATTCAGCTCGATGGAGCGGCCGACCACGGCGTCAGCGAGGCGCTGTATCTGCGCGATCCCGACGAGAATGGCGTCGAACTTTATTGGGATCGACCCGAAGACCAATGGCCGCGTGCACCGGACGGATCATTGGCCATGGTCAACGATCGTCTCGATATCGATGAGTTGCTCAGTCAGCGCGATCGATAATTACGGATCGTTGCGTCGCTTCATCATGATCATCACCGCTGCCGCGACCTGCAACGCGATGCAGGTTGCGAACGGCACGATGTAACTGCCGGTCGCATCGCGCAGCAGCCCGACGACGCCGGGGCCAAAGGCGTAGGCGACCTGCGTTATCGCGGTCAGGAGACTGACGAGCACGCCGAAGGATCGTGGTGCGAATTCACGCTGCACGATGAGCGCCGGCAAGGTGATGAGATTGCCGACCGAAAACCCGAACAGCCCGCATGCGAAAAACAGCAGCGCCTCGTTGCGGGAATTGATGACGATCAACAACGCGACGGACTGGCTGAGAAACAGCGCTGCCGACGCGAGACGCTGATCGAGCCGGTCCACGACGGTCGAGACCAGCACGCGACCGACCACCGCCATCGCGGTCAACAACGAGACGGCGATGGCGGCGCGTTCGCGGCCGATGATCGGATCGAGAAACGAAATCAGGTGGACGATGAAGCCGACCTGCGCGAACAGCACCAGCGCGTAGGCCGTCGTCAGCGTGAGATAGACCGGATCGCGAAACGCGCGCGTGCGAATTTGGCGCGACGACAGCGTTTCGATCCCCACGCCGGCCGCCGGGGCCGGTCGCAGCGGCGGGGTGCCGACAAACACCAGAATGATCGGCACGAGCAACAGCACCATTGCGATCGCTGCAATCAGCGTCGCGCCTGCAAAGCCGAAACCGGCGATGGCGGCAACCAGCAGCGGCACGCCCGCGACGCCGCCGAAGCTCGCGCCGTTGAGCGACAGACTGATCGCCATGCCGCGTCGCTTGTCGAACCATAGCCCGATCGTGTTGGTGATGGCCCCGAGGCTGGTCCCGGCCCAGCCAACCGCGAGCAGCGCATAGACGGCGTAGAGTTGCCAGACCTCGGTGATCCGCCCGAGCAACGCCGTGGCGACGGCCATCACGATGGTGCCGGCAACGAGGCAAGTGCGCGGACCGAACGCGCGCATCGCCTCGCTGAAGAACGCGACCAATAGCGCGCCGACCAAATAGAAGAACGTCGTCGCGGTGGATATCAGCGATGCCGGCCAGCCATGGACGCGCTGCAATTCCGCGAGATAGACGCTCTGGCCGTAGAAGCCGAGCGCCCAGCTCATCGTTGCCATCGCGAAACAGACGCCGACGATGCGCCAACCTTCGTAGCGGATCGAGGTCTCGTCGGGGCCGCTTGGTTCGCGTGACGGGTCCATCCTGATCTTGCCTTCGTCAGGTTGTCGGAATGCCGCGCAACATGCGCAGAATGCCGCACGAAGGGAAGGGCATGTTGCCGCAGCTTGATGCGAGGCGGACAAAAGTTTTGTAAAATCAGGGAGTTGTGGCAGTGTGGGCCCCGTCGATAGCAGGGCTGGGCGATTGTTTAGCCGCTGCGATGCCTTGGCAGAGCGAGCGATCCACGCCATATCCCGTTGCAGTTGAACGCAAGGAAACATGCCTGTGAACGCGATCACCGACCTGACGAGCCAAACCGACAAATCGCTTCTGATCGTGGAGGACGACAAGCCGTTCCTCGACCGTCTTTCACGCGCGATGGAAAGCCGTGGCTTCGTGGTGACGTCGTGCGACAGCGTCAGCGACGGGCTCGCACATATCGGCCGGTCCGCACCGGCCTTCGCCGTGGTCGATCTGCGGCTCGGCGACGGCAACGGTCTCGATGTGGTGGCGGCGCTGAAAAGCCAGCGGCCGGATGCACGCGCCATCGTGCTGACCGGCTACGGCAACATCGCGACCGCCGTGACGGCCGTGAAAATGGGCGCGGTGGATTATCTGTCGAAGCCGGCCGACGCCGACGATGTGGTCGCGGCCTTGCTGGCGAGCGGCGGCGACAAATCCGAATTGCCGAACAATCCGATGTCGGCCGATCGCGTCCGCTGGGAGCACATCCAGCGCATCTACGAGATGTGCAACCGCAACGTCTCGGAGACCGCGCGCCGGCTCAACATGCATCGCCGGACGTTGCAGCGAATTCTGGCGAAGCGCGCACCGCGGTGATTTTATCGTAGGGTGGGCTGAGGCGCTCTCGGCGACGCCTTCGTCGTCCGGTGTGCGTCCTGCCCACCTTGACGTGATGATGGTGGGCACGGCGTAAGAACGCCTTTGCCCACCCTACCGATTCGCTTAAATTTCTCCGTCGAACCCGACATGCCCCTGCGGGTCGAACAGCCGGTTGAGCCGCTGCGCGGCGGCCAATCCGAAACGGATCGTCATCAGCTTGCGCGTCGGCGCAGCGAGGCGGTGGTCCGGCGCGTCGCAATGAACATGTGCGCCATAGGCATCGGCGACGATCAATCCCGTATCCGGCGGGAAAATCTCGCAGGGCAGATCCTGTGTGAACGCGAAATACAGGCGGTCGCAATGCGCGCGATAATCCTGCCATTTGGTATCGGCGCGCAAATCCGCGAGTGACGATTTGATTTCGACGATCCACACATCGCCTTTTGCGTTCATCGCGACCAAATCAGCGCGGCGGCCGGACGGCAGCGCCAACTCGCTGACGCAGGAGAACCCGAGCGTTCTCAATAGGCGCGCTGTGCCGCGCGCGACCGCCATCGCCGTCTCGGATTGGCGGCGATCGATGGGCATATTCGGTACGGCAAGGCGGGAGAGCGATTCCATCGCGGCAATGTAGCAAAGCGCCGTGCGCCGCGTCAGGCGTTTTCGGACGCGGCGCTCGCAAAATTGCGCTTGGCGCATCCGCAAAAATCGGCAAGGTGGCGGCCATGACAGAGCAAAACGAAAAACCGAAAGCCGGCGCCGTGATCATTCCGGTGACGCCGTTCCAGCAGAACTGCACGCTGTTGTGGTGCGAAGCGACGAAGAAAGCCGTCGTCGTCGATCCCGGCGGCGACGTGCCGCAAATCCTGGCCGCGATCGAGCAGGCCAAGGTCACCGTCGAACAGATTTGGCTGACGCACGGACACATCGATCATGTCGGCGGTGCGGCCGAGTTGCGCGATGCGCTAAGAGTCAAAATCAACGGGCCGCACATGGCCGACAAATATATGCTCGATCACGTCGTCGAAAGCGGCGCGAATTTCGGAATGACCGGCGTGCGCAACTTCACGCCGGATCGCTGGCTCGACGAAGGCGAGACCGTCGCGATCGGCGAACTGACGTTCGACATTTTGCATTGTCCTGGCCATTCGCCGGGCAGCGTCGTGTTTTTCAACAAGGAGATGCGCTTCGCGCTGGTCGGTGACGTGCTGTTCGCAGGGTCCGTCGGCCGCACGGATTTGCCAGGCGGCGATCACGCCACGTTGATCTCGTCGATCACGACCAAGCTGTTACCGCTCGGTGACGATGTCGGATTCATCTGCGGGCACGGACCGGGGTCGAGTATCGGCCAGGAGCGCGCGACCAATCCGTTTCTGACGTAATCGTCAGAACGCGTGGGGGTTAGCCCAACGCTCGATATTCGACGATGCGATCGTCTGTTTCGGCTGATACGGGTTGAGCGTCCCGGCGCTAGCCGTCCAACCCTTCTCGATAATTTCGAGCGCAAACTTCTTAGCTTCCGCCTCGGACACGAACGTCCGGGTGGTGCGAGCCGGGCCGGATGCGGTCCCGGTTTCGCATTTTTGCGATTTGTCAGGGCCGAAGGCCACGTACCAGATATAAGGCTTGGTCATGCGCCTCAACGCCGCGAATTTTGTAAAGTTGCAATCGGTCGCGGCAAAAGAAAGGCCGCCCGGTGGGGCGGCCCTTCCGTTTGGATGTGGTTTGGCTTACTCGACGACGTCGACGATGCGACGGGTTGCCGGATCGACCAGAACGGTGCGGTTGTTGACCACCGTGTAGCGATAGTTACGTGCGCCGTATTCCTGCGGCACTTCGTAATAGGTCACGCCGGCTTCCGGCAGAACCGCACCGACGCGAACTTCGTCGCGATAGGTGTAGGACGGACGGCGCTGCTCGACGACGTAAGAACGGAAGCGCGGACGATCGTCGACGCCGAGAACGCCCTGGATGCCGCCGACGACGCCGCCGACCGTTCCGCCGACGATCGCACCGATCGGGCCTGCTGCGCGCTCACCGTCGCGTGCACCACGCTCGATGCCGCCGGGGACGCCCTGCGCCTGCGCCATTACCGGAATCGCGAGAGCTGCGACGAGAGCTGTAGTTCCAATAAAACGGCGAATCATTTTGAATCTCCTGATGTCGTGATGACAAGACGACATAAGAGCGAAGCCGTCGGATGGTTCCGGTTCCAACCGCCTAAAGAATGGCTGTCGTCATTTCATCAGTCCGGCCGCGGTGAGCGCCCGCGTGATGACGGCGTTGATGTCGACCGTGCGTTTCCGTCTGGCATCGCCCATGTCATGCCCATGGTCGGTCGGGCGGCTCGAAAACGTGACCTGATCCGGCTGGGATTGTGGACGAGCTTTGGCTTTGGCCGGAACCGCATCGACCAAAACGGGCGCTGGTTTGCTGCGCGCGTGATGCACGCGCTCGGTTAGGCCGAAGAATTGCGCGATGTAGAACGACGACGAGATGCCGGCCTCGATCAGATACGGACCAGCTGCGCCGAAGCGTTCGTCGCCAGCGCCGAAACCGAGCGGCGTGCCGTGTCCCATGTCGGTGATCGTGTAGGACTCGACGACCGTCTTGCCGTCGTCGTCCCACCAGACCCGACACGGGTAGCCGTCGACCGATGTCTGGGCCATCGGCGCAGCGGGCAGACCGTGAACGTCAAGCCATTGCGTGACGATCTCATCCGCATTCGCAGGGCTGACGGTGCGGTCGGCGCTGCCGTGCCATATCGACACCCGCGGCCATGCGCCGGTGTGGTCGGTCGCCTGTCGCACCAGATTACCGAGCGCTTTCGGCCCGACCGGCGTCGGTTGCCGCATCGCCCCGAGGGCGTCACGCATGGTGGTCGCGACGCCGTAGGGCAAACCGGCGATGATCGCACCGGCCGCAAACACATCCGGATAGGTCGCGAGCATCACGGATGTCATCGCACCGCCGGCGGACAGACCCGTGATGAAAATACGCGCGTCGTCGATGTCGTGATCCTCGGCCATGCGTCCGATCATCTGACGGATCGAGCCGGCTTCGCCGCCATCACGGACGATGTCGCCCGTATCGAACCAGTTGAAACAGGTGTTCGGGTTGTTGCCGCGTTTCTGCTCCGGCATCAGCAAAGCGAAGCCATAGCGATCGGCCAGCGCCGACCAGCCCGTGCCGATATCGTAACCCGCCGCCGTCTGCGTGCAGCCGTGCAGCACCACGACGAGCGGCGTCGGGCCGGTCAAGCCGTCCGGAACATAGGACAACATCGTCAGATTGCCGGGATTGGCACCGAAATCAGTGGTTTCGGCCAGCAAACTGCCGGAGCCGGGCGCGCGGACGCCCCAGCCCATGCCAAATGACTCTTGAAGCGCGGACGGTTTCGGCAGATGACGAAGGAAATTCAAGTTGCTGGCGATGGACACGGCGGTCTCCCGGTAAGAAGTCGAGGGCTAACCATCTGCCAAGGCGAAGGTTGCTGCATCGCAACATAAATAAATACTTCGGTATTTCAAGGCGACAATGGCGCCGATCGACTCGAAAACCCGCAATATGCTGCAGAGCGTTGTGCAGCATTGGCTGCAACAAACGGGCCTCGCTCAATGCTGCAATGCACCACGTTCGTGCCGATGCTCGTCATCGAACCGACCGATCGAAAATGACTCTGCCGGCGGATCGATCCAAAATAGGGTCAAGTCAGCGTGGCGCGATCCATAGGCGCAGCACATAGGCCAACGCGCTGACCGCGCCGAGCCCGCCCAGCCACAGAACGACAAACCAGAGCAACCGTTGCGGCCAGCGCGGCGGCTGCGGCTTGTCGATGTGCAGGTCCGTCGGCATCAGTGGTAGCCGCTTTCGGCGGTGACCTTGCCGCGAAAAACGTAATACGCCCAGGCCGTATAGATCAGGATGATCGGGATCATAATGGCAACGCCGACCAGCATGAAGATTTGGCTGTTTTCAGGAGCCGCCGCCTGCCAGATGCTAATGCTGCGCGGCACGATGTAGGGCCACATGCTGATGCCTAGCCCGGCATAGGACAACGCGAACAGCGACAGCGACAGAAAGAACGGCCGGTAATCCTGTTTCGCCGCCAGCGCGCGCAACAGCATGACCGTGACACCCGCGACGGCGATCGGCACCAGTCCCGTAAACAGGATGTTCGGCCAGCCGAACCAGCGACGCGCATATTCGGCATCGAGCAGCGGCGTCGCGATCGAGACGAGGCCGATGGCGCCGAGCATCGCGAACAGCAGCCACCAGCTCATCGCATAGGCCTTGTCGCGCAACTCGCCCTCGGTCTTCGTGATGAGCCAAGTCGCGCCCAGCAACATGTAGCCGATGACGATCGCGATGCCCGTGAGGATGCTGAAGGGCGTCAGCCAGTCCCACCAACCGCCGCCGTAATTGCGGCCGTTGACGATGACGCCTTGCAGGATCGCGCCGAGCGCGATGCCTTGCGCCATCGTCGCCAGCAACGATCCGCCGGCGAAGGCGATGTCCCATAGATTGGTCGTGCGCCGGGTGCGCCAGCGGAATTCAAATGCGACGCCGCGAAACACGAGGCCGAGCAGCATCACGATCAGCGGCGTGTAGATCGCCGGCATCAGCACCGCCTAGGCCAACGGAAACGCCGCGAATAATGCGCCGCCGCCGAGCACCAGCCAGGTTTCGTTGCCGTCCCAGACCGGCGCGACGGTGTTCATCATCACGTCACGGTCATGCTTGTCGGGAAACAGCGGAAACAGCATGCCGAGCCCGAGGTCGAAGCCGTCCATTACGACGTAGACGAACACGGCGAAGGCGATGATGAACGCCCAGACGGTGGTGAGATCGAACGGAATGCCCATCGCGCTCACGCCTTCCCGTGTGCGGCCGCGATCGACTCGCTCTGCGCCGCGTGTCCCTGCGCGGGGGTGATGCCCGCCGCGCGGGTCGGGGCTTCGCCGCGCGGACCTTCCTCGCCGTGGTGCGGCGGCTCGGCCATCAGCCGCAGGATGTAGATGACGCCTGCCGTGAAGACGATGAAATAGACGATGATGAATGCGATCAGCGACGACGCAACGGCGGGTGCCGCCAGCGGCGATGCCGATTCGCCGGTGCGCAGCAGGCCGTAAACCGTAAACGGCTGGCGGCCGACTTCGGTCGTCACCCATCCCGCCAGCACGGCCACGAAGCCGGCCGGGCCCATCGCTAACGCATACAGATGCAGCAGTTTGGAATGATAAAGGTTGCCGCGCCAGCGCATGAAGGCGCTGAACAGGCCGAGCCCGAGCATCAAGAAGCCGATGCCGACCATGATGCGGAACGACCAGAACACGACCGGCACCGGCGGCCAGTTTTCGCGCTTGACGGTATCGAGGCCGGCGAGCGGCGCGTCGGGCGAATGCTTCAAAATCAGCGACGACAGTTTCGGAATCTGGATCGCGTATTCCACCGTCGCCGTCATCTGGTTCGGCAGCCCGAACAGGATCAGCGGCGCGCCGTTCGGATGGCTTTGAAAATGGCCTTCCATCGCCATCACCTTGGCGGGCTGATGCTCCAGCGTGTTGATGCCGTGCATGTCGCCGGCCAAAATCTGCAACGGAGCGACCAGAGTGGCCATCCACATTGCCATCGAAAACATCACGCGCGGCCCGGGCCGGGAGGGGTTGCGCATCAGATGGAACGCGCCGACCGCGCCGACGACGAAGGCGGTCGTCAGATAGGCCGCGAGCACCATGTGGACGAGGCGATAGGGGAACGACGGGTTGAAGATGACCTTCCACCAGTCCACCGCGATGAACTGCCCGGCGGCATTGATGGCGTGGCCGGTCGGCGTCTGCATCCAGGAATTGGCCGACAATATCCAGAATGCCGACAACAACGTGCCGACCGCGACCATCAGCGTGGCAAAGAAATGCAGCCCCGGCCCGACGCGCTTGAGGCCGAACAGCATGACGCCAAGGAAGCCGGCTTCGAGGAAGAACGCCGTCAGCACCTCATAGGCCATCAGGGGGCCGAGCACCGGCCCGGTTTTGTCGGCGAAGACCGCCCAGTTGGTTCCGAACTGATAGGACATCACGATGCCCGAGACGACGCCCATGCCGAAGGCGATGGCAAAGATTTTCAGCCAGTAATTGAAGAGGTTGATGAAGACTTCACGTTTGGTCCAGAGCCACAACGCCTCCAGCACCGCAAGAAAGCTGGCGAGCCCGATCGAAAAGGCCGGGAAAATGATGTGGAATGCCATCGTGAACGCGAACTGCGCTCGCGCCAGAACCACGGCGTCGAAGCTGTCGAACATCGGACGATCCGTCTTTGTTGAACCGGGCGCGATCTAGCACGCGCCGTCTGATCGTCATATCGGGTGCGATGTCGCGTGACGCAATTGCCCGGGTCGCGGTTTGGCTCTGCATTTTGCGCAGCCTGGATGCGTAAATCCAAGCGATCGGGATCAGACCCGCCAAACGAGAACGACCCGGTCGGGGGGCATCCCGGCCGGGTCGCTGGAGGTTTTCACGACGCTCTGTCGAGCTAGACGTAAAAACTTAGCTCTTGGTTTCGCCGTCGAACGAAATCACGCAAACGTCGCGGGCGTTCAATTGGCTGCAATCCGTGACCTGCTGGCGGATCTGGATCGCGCCGGTGTCTTTCGCGGGACGCGAGATCGCGTTCTGGCTCAAAGCCGTCAGAAGGCAGACCGCGCCGAGCGGGATCACGAAAAAGCGAAAGGTCGGCTTCAGCATGGTCGGTCTCCCCAAATCGGCATCGGTCGCCGGTGGTGATCGGCGTCTGATGCTTTTTATAACCGGCGATTCTTTCCGGCCGATGTCGTCGATCGTTTCAATTGTGTCGTCCGACATAAATCGCCGATCAGGTTTTAAGCCGCGAGGCTGTCGACGCCGGCGCCCTTGAGCAGCAGCGCAAGCTGCTTGCGGGCATAGAACATGCGGGTTTTGACAGTGCTCTGCGGGATGCCGATCAGGCGCCCGGCCTCTTCGACCGACATCTCATGATAGTAGACGAGGTCGATGATCTCGCGATGCGCCGCCGACAGCCGCGACACGCAATCGCGCAGGATCGCGCTGGTGTTGCTGCGGTCGAGCGACGCCTCCGGCGTGTCAGCACCGTCCGCAATCTGCAGAACGACGTCCTGGTCGATGTCCTCGAAGCGGCGCTGGCGCAGCGCGGTCAGTGCCTTGAAACGGGCGATCGACAACAGCCATGTCGAGACCTGAGCGCGGCCTTCGAACTGACCGGCGGTGCGCCAGACGTCCAGAAATACCTGGCTGACGAGGTCTTCTGCCGCCGTCGCATCGCGCAGCATTCGCAGGATGAAACGATAGACCCGCACATTGTGCTTGGCATAGAGCGTGTGCATCGCGTCCCGGTCGCCGTCGGCGATGGCGGTCAACAGCATCTCGTCGGTGACTCCGCGTGACGCAAGCATGGCGTTTTGCGCATCGGCAGGGATGGTGATGAGGTTTGACATGATGGGCCCCCGTCGGCCGCCGGTTCGGCAGCTCGTTGGCCAGAGTGTTAAGGACGGCAGGTTTCACGCCGTCTGCATGTCGAGGAGATTCAGGTTTCGTTGCGGAATAGAATTGTTTCGCGGGCGAAAGGGCGACGACATAATCCAAGCGACACAAACAATGTCATCGCCCGGCGACCGGGCGACCCAGTCAACGCGGACGCTTGTGTTTACTGGATCCCCGCTCTCCGCGCGCAAGAGCGCACGGGGCGGGGATGACGGTCGTGCTCGAAGCTACTTCTCGCTCGGCGAGAACAGATAGCCGCCGCCGCGGATGGTGCGGATCACGGCGGGCTTGGCCGGGTCCGGTTCGATCTTGCGGCGGATGCGCATGATCCGCAGATCGACCGCGCGATCGAAGGCTTCGGCATCGCGCGCATTCGCCAATTCCAGCAGCCGTTCGCGCGACAGGACGCGCTTCGGGTTCGCCGCGAACACTTTCAGCAGCCCGTATTCGGACGCCGTCAGCGGATGTTCATTGCCTTCGTCGTCGCGCAACGCCTGCGCTTCGAGGTCGAGCCATTTGGTGCCGAACCGCACCAGATGGTCGGTCTTGTCAGGCGCTGCCGCGCCGGCCACTGCCGCCTTCGGTCCGGTCCGTCGCAGCACCGAGCGCACCCGCGCCATCAACTCACGCAACTCGCAGGGTTTGGCGATGTAATCGTCGGCCCCCAATTCGAGACCGACGACCCGGTCGATCGGACTCGCGGTCGCCGTCAGCATAATGACCGGGACGTTGGTGCGGCTCTTGAGGTCGCGGATGATCGACAGCCCGTCTTCCTCGGGCATGTTGAGATCGAGCACCACGAGATCGGGCGTGTTGACGTCGATGGCGGCGCGCAGACTCTTGCCGCCGTCGCACAACGTGACGGTGAAGCCGTGCATCTTGAGATAGTCGCCGACCATCTCGCGCGCGGGTGCTTCGTCGTCGACAATGAAGATATGGGGGTTCTGGCTCATGAGGCGGCTCCCGGCAGCGGCGCGGCGTTGCCGCCGGCCGGCAGCGTCACGGTGAAGGTCGCGCCCGCGCCCGGACCGGCGCTATCCGCATTCACCGTGCCGCCGTGCATCTCGACGATGCGTTTGACGATCGACAGACCGAGCCCGGTCGAGCTCTCGCCGGCGGTCGGTTTCGCCGACAGCCGCTGGAAGCGCCCGAACAGCCGGCCGAGATCTTCGGGCGACAGTCCAGCGCCTTGATCGGCGATGCGGATGATCGTGTTGTCGGCATCGCGGGTGACGAGGATGTCGATCTTGCCGCCGACCGGGCTGTATTTGATGGCGTTGCTGACGAGGTTGTCGATCGCTTCGCGCATGCGATCCGAGTCGCACAGCGTGATGTGGTCCGGCGGCGCGGACACGATGATCGCCTGCTGCTTGTTGACCGCGAGCGGGTGATTGGCGTCGGCGACTTGGCTGACCAGCGCGCCGACATCGACGGGCTCCGGCCGGATCGTGATGTCGAACGCATCGGCCATCGCGTCCGAGATCAGATGATCGACCATCGAAGTCAACCGCTTCGTGGCATCGCGGATATGCTCGACCTGCGCGGTGATGTTTTCTTTCGGCGACCCCGCGCCGATCAGCTCGGTCAGCATCTCGGTGCGGCCAAGGATGACGCCGAGCGGATTTTTCAAATCATGCGCGACGGTGCCGAGGATTTCGTTCTTGAAACCGATGGCGCGTTGTAGCCGCAGCCATTGCGCCGACAGACGATCGTTCGCAGTCGTGAGCGC
>JANMAN010000390.1:0-1796 GCA_031359885.1 Tardiphaga sp.
CAGATGCGGTGGGACGCGTTCTGGATGCAGGCCTTGAGGTTGACCGTGGTGCGGCGCTCCTCGTCCATGATGCCGACCTTCATCGTATTCGCTGCCATGCCGAGCATCGTCTCGACGCGCGCGAACAATTCGCAGGTCAGCGCGACTTCGTCTGGGCCGTGCATCTTCGGCTTCACGATGTAGACCGAGCCGGTGCGCGAGTTGCGCAGCTTGCCGTCGCCCTTGATGTCGTGCAGCGCGAGCAGGCCGGCGACCGCGGCGTCGAGCAGGCCTTCGGGAATTTCCTGATCCTTGTCGTCGAGCACGGCGTCGGTGAACATGTGGTGGCCGACATTGCGCATCAGCATCAGGCTGCGTCCGTGCAGCTTGATCTCGCCTTTGCCGTCCGGCGCGGTGTAGACGCGATCCGGATTGAGCGCGCGGGTCTGCGATTTGCCGCCCTTCTCGAAGGTATCGCTGAGCGTGCCGTTCATAAGCCCGAGCGTGTTGCGATAGACCAGCACCTTGTCTTCGGCATCCACGGTCGCGACCGAGTCTTCCATGTCGAGAATGGTCGAGACGGCGGATTCGAGGATCATGTCGGCGACGCCGGCGTCGTCGTCCTTGCCGATATTGCTGCTGCGGTCGATCTTCACCTCGACATGCAGGCCGTTGTTGACGAGCAGGATCGCCTCCGGCGCGTCGGCGCTGCCACGATAGCCGGCGAACTGGCTCTCGTTCTTCAAGGCGGTGGAATTGTTGCTTTTGAGTTTCGCGGACAGTTTGCCGGCGATGACGCTGTAGGACGCGACGTCGGTGTGGCTTTCGGTGGCGAGCGGCACGGCGTGATCGAGGAACGACTTGGCCTTGGCGATGACCTTCGCGCCGCGCGCGGTGTCGTAGCCTTTGGTCGTCGTGGCCTCCTGCGGGATCGCGTCGGTGCCGTAGAACGCGTCGTAGAGGCTGCCCCAGCGCGCATTCGCGGCGTTGAGCGCATAGCGGGCGTTGGTCAAAGGCACCACGAGCTGTGGACCGCAGATCTGGCCGATTTCCTCGTCCACGTTCTGCGTCTCGACCGCCTTGGTCGCGGGCTCCGGCAGCAAATAGCCGATCTCTTTCAGGAACGCCGTGTAGGCGGCCATGTCGAAGGCCTTGCCCTTATGTGCCTTGTGCCAGTCGTCGATCTTGGCTTGCAGCGTGTCGCGGACCTTCAGCAGCTCACGATTTTTCGGCCCGAGGTCGCGAACGATATCGGCGACGCCCTTCCAGAACGCATCGGCGGTGAGGCCGGTGCCGGGGATGGCTTCCTTGTCGATGAACGCCGCCAGTTCCGGGGCAATTTTAAGTCCGTGAGCAATGAGACGGGTCATGTGGTCTGATCTCGCAAAAAGGCGGCAGAAGCGCGCGAATATGGGGGTACGGCGGCGGTGCCGCTCCGGGACGTCCTTTTAGCGCCAAAGCAGGGCTGGTGAGAAGAGGCCTAGTGCCCGGGCGGGCGGGTCACGGCCGAGTCGGGCTCGCGGGCGTAGCGCTCCAGCCCGAGCTTGAGCACGATCGTCAGCAGCGCCACCAACGTCAGGACGGTGGCAGCCGCGAATGCGCCGGCGACGTTGTAGTCCTGGTACAGTAGCTCGATCTGCAACGGCAGCGTCGTGGTCTGGCCGCGGATGTTGCCGGATACCACCGACACCGCGCCGAATTCGCCCATCACGCGCGCGTTGCAGAGGATCGCGCCGTACAGCACCGCCCAACGCGTGTTCGGCAACGTCACGCGCATAAACGTCGCGAAGCCGGATGCGCCGAGCGTGACGGCGGCT
>JANMAN010000505.1:0-11358 GCA_031359885.1 Tardiphaga sp.
CTTCCTGATCGAGCGCGGCGAACCGCTTGCGGACCGGCTTGCCGATACGGTGCGCGCGCGCAGTGCGCCGCCGGCGACACCGGCGCCGCCGCAGCCGACGCCGCAACCGGTACGCGAACGGTCGCTGCGCGGCATGCGGGAGGAGCCACGGCTCTCGTCTCTGCCTTCGGCGACGACCGATCGTGAGCCGCGCAACGAGATCGAGCGCGAACTCCTGAAAGCTCTCGCGGCTTTGCGCTGAGCCATTCCCGAGTGAGGTAGGTGGTCGTGATCAAATCGTCGCCCGCGAAGCGTTCGCTGCGTCTGCTGCCGATTCTGATCGTCGCACTCAGCCTCGTGCTGTCCTTGCGCGTCACGTCGATCGTGCAGGAGGTCTCCGCCCGCGCAACCCCGGAGCCTCGGCTTCGCGCACGGGAACTCGAGCCGTCCCCGTCGCTCCTGGCCGTCATGCCGGCCGCGGGTCCGGACAAGCCGGCGACACCACCAGCCAATGCCGCGAGCGACGCACCGCCATCGCGTTCGACTGCAGACGAACCTGGAACGTTCTCGGCAGCGGAGGTCGAGATCCTCCAGGAATTGGCGCAGCGTCGAGCGGCAATCGACAAGCGCAGCCGAGATCTCGCCGAACGGGAGTCGTTGCTGCAGGCGGCTGAAAAGCAGATTGAGAAGAAGCTCCAGGAGCTGAAGCAACTCCAGGGCGCCGTCGAGGCGACCCTTAAGCGTCACGACGACGATGACGATGTCCGCAAGAAGAGCCTGGTCAAGATCTTCGAGGGAATGAAGCCGCCCGAGGCAGCCCGGATCTTCGAGCAGATGGAACTCGCGCAGCTGGTCGACATCATCGAGCGCATGAAGGAGCGCAGCGTGTCGCCGATCATGGCGCAGCTTCATCCCGTACGCGCGCGTCAGGTCGCCGCCGAGCTTGCGAAGCGACGCATTCCCGTAACCGGCCAGGCGCCGAAGGCCGGATGAGCAATTTATTGCCGCGCGTTTACCACGTCTTAAGAGCGCTGGTTGAGGCTCGGAACTGAAAAACGACACCATGCTCGGCGCCCGTCCGAGCACTGCAAAACACAAGGAGAGCATGATGGCTGTTGAAATGGGGATGAACATCCTGATCGTCGACGACTACAAGACGATGCTCAGGATCATCCGCAATCTCCTCAATCAGCTTGGCTTCCAGAACGTCGAAGAGGCGACCGACGGCGGCGCGGCGCTGCAGAAGCTGCGCGAGCGAAACTTCGGGCTGGTCATCTCCGACTGGAACATGGAGCCGATGACGGGTCTTCAGCTGCTCAAAGAAGTGCGCGCCGACATCAAGCTTAAGTCCACGCCCTTCATCATGGTCACGGCCGAGAGCAAGACCGAGAACGTGGTCGCGGCGAAGGAGGCGGGCGTGAACAACTACATCGTGAAGCCGTTCAATGCCGCGACCTTGAAGTCCAAGATCGAAGCGGTATTCCCTGACGTCGTGCCGGCGTAACCGCCGCCACGCGAAACGCGCTATCATCGCGTCATCGATTCCTGCGGTTTATCCGCGCCCGGTGACGCCATGCTGCGGATTTCCCGCGATATCATGCTCGACGAAAACGACGTCGAGATCAGCTTCGTGCGGGCATCCGGTCCCGGCGGGCAGAACGTCAACAAACTCTCGACCGCCGCGCAGTTGCGCTTCGACACCCGCAAAATAGTTCTGGCCGAAGACGTCGCGCTGCGGCTCGCGCGGATGGCTGGGCAGCGGATGACGAAGGACGGCGTGATCGTGATCCACGCCCAGCGTTTCCGCACCCAGGAGCGCAACAAGGCCGACGCGATGGATCGCCTGGTCGAGTTGCTGCGCGAGGCCGCCGTACGGCCGATTCCCCGCCGCGCCACCAAACCCACGCTGGGCTCCAAGAAGCGCCGCCTCGAAGGCAAAAAACGTCGCAGCGACGTCAAAGCCAAGCGCGGTTCCGGCGGGATGGACGACTAGCTGGGACAAGTCCCGTTGCGTGGGTGAAGTCCGACGACCGACAGGCTAGGGTGCGGCCTGTTTTCCCGAGTCCCGCCATGCCCGTCCGCCAACTGCCAGAAACCATCGTCAACCGCATCGCTGCCGGCGAGGTGGTCGAGCGGCCGGCGAGCGCGGTCAAGGAATTGGTCGAGAACGCGATCGACGCAGGCTCGAGCCGCATCGATATTTTCAGCGACGGCGGCGGGCGGCGCAAGATCGTCGTCACCGACGACGGCGGCGGAATGACGCACGCGGACCTCGCGATCGCGACAGATCGCCATGCGACATCGAAGCTCGACGACGAAGACCTGATGCAGATCCGCACGCTCGGGTTTCGCGGCGAGGCCCTGCCCTCGATCGGTGCCATCGCACGCCTCAGCATCGCCACGCGCCACGCCTCCGAGCCGCACGCCTGGTCGCTCGGCGTCGATGCCGGGCTGCGCTCGGCGATCATCCCAACCGCGCTGAACCATGGCACCCGGGTCGAGGTCGCCGATCTGTTTTACGCGACGCCGGCGCGGCTGAAATTTCTGAAGACCGACCGCACCGAGGCCGAAGCCATCCGCGAGGTGGTGCGCCGGCTCGCGATGGCGCGGCCGGATATCGCCTTCACGCTGGCGGGCGAGGAGCGAGCGCCCGTGACATGGAGCGCCGCTCTACCCGGCGCGGCGGGTCGGCTGACCCGGCTCGGCGACATTCTCGGGCAGGAGTTTCGTCTCAGCGCCATCGAGGTGTCGTCCGAGCGCGAGGGCGTCCGTGTCGACGGCTTCGCCGCCGCACCCTCGCTGACGCGCGCCAACGCGCTCGGGCAATATCTGTTCGTCAACGGTCGCCCGGTGCGCGACAAATTGATCCTCGGCGCAGTGCGCGCAGCCTACGCGGATTATCTGCCGCGCGACCGTCATCCGATCGTGACATTGTTCGTCACGCTCGACTCCGCCGAGGTCGATGCCAACGTCCATCCCGCCAAGACCGAGGTGCGGTTTCGCAATGCGGGACTCGTACGCGGCCTGATCGTGCATGCGCTGAAAGAAGGCCTCGCGCGCGAAGGCCGACGCACGGCGGCCAATGGCGGCGGCGATGCGCTGAATTCGTTCCGACCGTCTTTCGCGCCTAACTTTACGCCGAACGCGAATTGGGACTGGCGTGCCTCGCCGGCGGCACCGGTGCAAGGCTTCGGTGAAAATACCCAGGCCGGCTTCGATGTCGGCGCGCCGTCGGCCGATATCCGGGACGACAGCGAGACGTCTGCGGATTTGCTCGATCGTCCGCTCGGCGCAGCGCGGACGCAAATCCACGAGACCTATATCGTGGCACAAACGCGCGGCGGGCTCATCGTCGTGGATCAGCACGCCGCGCATGAGCGCATCGTCTACGAGAAACTGAAAGCCGCGCTGGCCGCCAACGGCGTGCAAAGGCAGATTTTGCTGATTCCCGAGATCGTCGAACTCGACGAGAGCACCGTCGAGAAGCTCGTCACCCGCAGCGACGAGCTGGCCTCGTTCGGGCTCGCGATCGAGGGCTTCGGTCCGGGCGCGGTGGCGGTGCGCGAAACGCCGTCGCTGCTGGGCGCGACGGATGCCCGTGCGATGCTGCGCGATCTCGCCGAGCACATGGCGGAATGGGACGAGGCGCTGCCGCTTGAACGTCGTCTGATGCATGTCGCGGCGACGATGGCGTGCCATGGTTCGGTGCGTGCCGGCCGCCGGCTCAAGCCCGAGGAGATGAACGCGCTGCTGCGCGAAATGGAAGACACGCCGAACTCCGGCCAGTGCAATCATGGCCGACCGACTTACGTCGAATTGAAGCTTGCGGATATTGAGAAGCTGTTCGGGCGGCGATGAAACAGGTCACCCTCGTCGCGACTTCGTCCGCGCGGCGTTGAGCCGCTCCATCACGAACAACGTCAGCGCTGCTGCATCGCCGAAGGCCAGCGTCACGTCGAAACCGGCGATGCCCTCGCCAGCTAGACCCAACCGCGCGAGATCCTTCCGCGTCGTCACCAACGTCAAACCCTCGCGCGAGGCCTGCGCGCGCAACGCCGCGATCTCGGCATCCGTAAATACATGATGATCGGCGAACGTTCTTTCGACCGCGACATCGACACCTGCGGCGCGAAGCGTGCGGAAGAACCGGCCGGGATCGCCGATGCCGCAAAACGCCAGGACTTTTTGACCACGCAGCGTTTCGATCGATGCCGCATTCGGCACCAGCCGCGCACGCAAAACCGGCTTGCTATGCGCCGTCACCTTTTTCGCGACGTCATCCGCCGCAGAGCCGTTGCCGATGATGACCAATGCATCTGTCGCGGCGATCTGACCGTCGAGCGGCGCGCGCAAAGGTCCAGCCGGAAACACGCAGCCATTGCCGAGACCCCGATCGCCATCGATCACGATCAGCGACATATCTTTGACGAGCGCCGGATTTTGAAAGCCGTCATCCATAACGATGACGCTGGCGTTGCGCGACCGCGCCAGCGCCGCGCCTTCGACGCGATCGCGTGCCACGACGACGCCGACATCCCGCGCCATCATCAGCGGCTCGTCGCCGACCTCGGCCGCGATGTGCCGCGCGACGTCGACGCTGACCGGGCCTTTCAAACTGCCGCCATAGCCGCGGGTCAACACGACCGGCACTTCGCCGATCTCGCGCAACAACGCGACCAACGCCAAGGTCGTCTGCGTCTTGCCAGCACCACCGACGTGATAGTTGCCGACGCAAATGACGGGTACGCCCGGCGCCAATCCCAGCTTGCGCATGCGCATCGCGGTGAGTTCGCCATAGACCGCACCGACCGGCAGCAGCAATCGCGAGAGCCACGATCCGTGCCGATGCCAGAAGGCGGGCTCACGCATCGGCGTTCCGCTCCAACCGCAACTGAACCAGATACGGCGTGAGCGCCGTCATCGTCCGCTCCAACGCACCGCCGAGGTGATCGACGACGGCCGCGCCGGCATCGATGCATGTCTGCCGCGCCTCTTCATTGGCGAGCCACTGGCCCAGCTGTTTGGCTAACGCTTCGGCGTCATCGACCTGCTTCGCGCCACCGGCCTTGTCGAGCGCCGCGAACACGTCGGTGAAGTTAAACACATGCGGTCCGTGCACGATCGCCGCGCCGAGCTTGATCGCTTCGATCGGATTTTGGCCGCCATGCGGCACCAGCGAACCGCCCATCATGACCACAGGCGACAGCCGATAGAACAGTCCCATCTCGCCCATCGTGTCGCCGACATAAAAGCCGATCGAATCGTCCGGCATTTCGCCGCGCGATCGCAAGGCAGCCTTCCCGCCCGATGCCGTCACGAGATCGACGATGGTGTCTCCGCGCGAGCTATGGCGCGGCACGATCACGGTGAGCAGCTTTGGAAAATAATTGCGCAACTCGCGATGCGCCGCGATGACGATTTCGTCTTCGCCGGGATGCGTCGAGGCGGCGACGACGATCGGCCGATCCCGCATCGCCGCTCGGAGCATTTGCAGCCGCAAATCGTCGACCGGCGGCGCAGGCACATCCAGTTTCAGATTTCCGGTATTGACGACGTTGCGCGCCCCGAGCGCCGTGAAGCGCTCCGCATCGGTTTCGGACTGCACGAGACACGTCTCGAAGCGACCGAGCAGCGCCGAGATCGTGCCGTGCATCTTTTGCCAACGGGGAAACGAGCGCTGCGACATGCGGCCGTTGATCAGCACCATCGGGAGTTTTTGAGCCGCCGCCCCGAGAATGAGGTTCGGCCATAAATCCGACTCGACGAACAGCGCCAGCGACGGTTTCCAATGGCTCAGAAACCGCGCGACGAAGCGCGGCGAATCATACGGGATATATTGATGGATGATGTCAGCAGGAAAACGCTTGGCGACGATCTCCGCCGACGTGACCGTGCCGGATGTCAGCAGAACCCGCAGATTGAGATCGCGCAGCCGTTCGATCAGCGCCGCGGCCGCCAGCACTTCGCCGACGCTGGCACCATGAATCCACACCAGCGGGCCTTCGGGCCGAACGGCATCGGTCAGCCCACGGCGCTCGTCGCAACGCGCGGCGTCTTCCTTGCCGGCGCGCAAGCGTTTGCGGATCATGAGCGGCGCGAACAACGATGCTGCGCGCGACAGACGGCGATAGAGCCGCAGCGTAAACGGCAGTGCGTCAGCCATCGGCCTGTCCGACGAAGCCGTCACTGCGGCCGACGCGTTCGTAAGCCCGGCGCGTCACGTCGTTCAACGCCGTCTCGAGCCGCAGCCGCAACGTTTCCATCATCGCGGAATCTGCCTCGCGCGGCACGTAGATGCCTTCGCCGCCGACAAGCACACCGTGTCCGAACGGCATGTTGATTGTGGTGCGATCCCAGTTATTCAGGCGAATGAAGCGGCTGGTCGCCAACGCGAACGGTACGATGGGCTGGCCGCTTTCGCGCGCCAGCATGATGATCCCCATGCCGGCCTTGCGCGCTCGCTTCGGCACGTCGGCGGTCAACGCCATGTTGTATCGCTCTTCGAGCGCCGTCACCATTTCGCGGAATGCGCCGACGCCGCCCTTGCGATGGAACGCCGAGCCATGATCGCCGGAGCCACGCACCGTGCCGATACCCAACCGCTGCGCCGCGCGCGCATTGATTTCGCCGTCGCGGTGACGCGAAATCAGAACCTTAGCGGGGTACTTCGGCCTTTTGATGAAAGGCGTCATGAAATGCTGGCCGTGCCAGAACGCAAGAATGATGGGCATCTGCGGCTCGACACGTTCATAGATGTCGGGCGGGTCGATGGTGAATCTGTTCGTGTACCAAACCAGTCGCAGAAATGCGGCGGCGATGAAGCCTGCAAAGCCCTGAAACCAATCGGACTGCGTCAGTCTGCGGAGGGCAGCCTTCAACGTAACGGTTTCGCGTCTGCATGCGTGCCGGTACCGGGATCGAGCAGCCGATGAAGATGCACGACGAAATAGCGCATATGCGCGTTGTCGACGGTCTGCTGCGCCTTCGCCTTCCAAGCCGCCAACGCCGTCGCGTAGTTCGGAAACACGCCGACGACTTCGACCTGATCGAGGTCCTTGAACGTGACGTTCTCAAGATCGGTGAGTTCGCCGCCGATAACGAGATGAAGCAATTGCTGCGGTTGGTCCGACATCACTCAATTTTCCTGTCACGGCTCAGACGGCCAAGGCCCAAACGGACACTTCAACAACCATGGTGTCGCGCGATGATCAGTCGATCACCACCCTATGGGCCGATCCTTGAACCGCTGCACGAGGTCCGTATGCCGATCACGCCCTGCGGCGATCAGCGTGCCGTGCGTCGTGTCCCGCCGATTATACAGAATCGGATCGCCCCCGAGTTCTGTCAGCCTACCATCCGCTTCATGGACGATCAAATCCGCCGCCGCCAAGTCCCAATCCTTGCTCGCGCCGCCGGCAAATGCGGCGTCGAGCACGCCGTCTGCGACGCGACAAAGCCGCAACGCCAACGAAGCGATGCGGGGATAGAGCGTGATGTCCCGGCCATGATCCGACAGGCGCTCGACCATCGGCTTCGGCCCCGCCATGCGGCCGAAATCGATCGCGGTACCGGAGGTCGCGCGCAGGGCTTTGCCGTTGAGCGTCGCACCCTGCCCTTTTTGAGCAAAGAAGAATTCATCGGTGACCGGCGCGAAGACCACTGCCAAGAGCGGCACAGCACCGTCCACCAACGCCACGCTGACGCACCAATCCTCCCGGCCGGCAAGATAGCCGCGCGTGCCGTCGATCGGATCGACGATCCATGTCAGACGTTTGCCGAGCCGCGCGGTGTCGTCGACGCTTTCTTCCGACAACCACCCATGATCTGGCGTCGCCGTGCGCAGCCGCGTTTCGATCAAATCGTTGGCGGCGATATCGGCCTCGGAGACCGGCGACGCGCCGCTTTTGGTCCATTCGCGAAGCGTCGTGCCCTGCATCCGCAGCGCCAACGCGCCGGCGTCGCGCACTGTTTCGGTAAGCAGCGCTATCGTCGAATCAAGGTTGTCAGCGTCCCGCAATCGTCAAACCCTCGACGCGGATGGTCGGCGCGTTGACGCCATATTTGAACGTGAGATCGTTGGCGGGCCGCATCGATTTGAAGATGTCGAACAGATGCCCGGCGATCGTCATTTCACTGACCGCGTATGTCAGCTTGCCGTTCTCGATCCAGAACCCCGATGCGCCGCGGCTATAATCGCCGGTCACGCCGTTGACGCCGGAGCCGATCAGATCGGTCACGTAGAAACCGTCTTTGATGTCGGCGATCAGTTCTTCCGGCGTCGGTTCGCCGGCTTCGAGATGCAGATTATATGCGCCGGGCGATGGCGACGACGAGACGCCGCGATGCGCGTGGCCGGTGGTCGTCATGTTCAATTCGCGCGCGGTCGCGCAATCCAGCAACCACGTCGTCAACACGCCGTCCTCGACGATCGCGCGCTGCTTCGTCGCAACGCCTTCGGCATCGAAGGATTGCGACCGCAACCCGCGCACCCGCAGCGGATCGTCGATGATGCGGATGCTTTTGTCGCAGAGCTGCTGGCCGAGCTTGTCTTTCAGGAAGCTCGTCTTGCGCGCGATCGACGCGCCGTTCGCCGCACCCACGAGATGTCCGACGAGCGAACTCGAGACGCGCGGATCGAACACGACGGGCGCTTTCTGCGTCGCGGCCTTGCGCGGGCCGGCGCGTTTGACGGCACGTTCGCCGGCGCTGCGGCCGATGTTGTCGGGCGTGTCGAGATCGGAGGCGTGGATCGCCGACGTGTAATCGTAATCGCGCTCCATGTCCGTACCCTCGCCGACGATCGCCGTCATCGAGATGCCCTGGCTCGACCGCAAGAACGAGCCATGAAAGCCGGTCGATGTCACGAGCACCATGCCGCCGATGCCGGCCGACGCCGATGCACCGCCGGATTTCGTCACGCCGCTCACTGCAAGTCCTGCTGCTTCCGCTGCGACGGCGCGACGTTCGAGTTCGTCGATGGTCGGCGGCTTCGGATCGAGCAGATCGAGATTGGCAAATTGCGTCGCCAGCAATGACGGATCGGCAAGGCCGACGAAAGCATCGTCCGGCGCCACGCGCGCCATCGCCACCGCGCGCTCGGCGAGACGTTGCACCTGATCGCCGCTGACATCGTTCGTGGACACCACCGCCTGCCGCTTGCCGACGAAGACCCGCAAACCCACATCGTCGCCTTCGGATCGCTCGGACGCTTCGACCTTGCCGTCGCGGACTTCAACACCCTGCGAGACGCCACGCACCGCGACTGCATCCGCGGCATCCGCGCCGGCGCGCTTGGCAGCTTCCACAAGGCGATGCGCCAAGGTTGTCAGCGCGGATTGGTCGAGCAGATCGGATGAGGACGAAACGGATGATGGTGAAGAGTTCACAAAGGATTCCTTGAGACTTGGACGAAACCGCCAGCCAGCGGCGCGAGCTATCGTTACAAAGACTAAATGTGCCCGATTTACGTGGCTTTCAAGCAGACCCATCAGATTTTCGACAACACCGCAAGATGTCGTCAATCATGCCTGCCAACGCTTCGTCAATCATGCAGGCGAGGACATGGCGGGTGACCTCCGATTAACCAGCCTTTTTAAGCGAATTCGGGTCGGGCTCTGGCATTCTCTCATGTAACGACTGGGCAACAAGCCTGGCGGGGAGAACAAAGCCTTGACCAATTCCTTGGGGCGTCAAACGTCAACATGCGGGATCGCTCCCGCCGGGTCGGGCCGCGCCTTGCGGCTCGACCCCCATTCCCTTCCTGTGTCCTTCGACGCGATCGATCATCGCGCCGACGGTAGTGTTCGCCACATCGAACTCACGCGCGAACGCGTCATTCTGCGACGCGAAGTTCGCGGCATGCGGATGGCGATCAGATTGAGCGTCAGCGATTTTCTCGGCCTTGCCGTGCGTGGCGTCGACGACGGCCGGATGCTCGTGCTCGTGCATCGCGATCCGGCATTATCGATCCCGCTTTGCGTGACCTCGGACGAGGACGCGATCCAGTCGGCCTGGCAGAAGTGGAGCGCAGCCTTCGCTCTGCCGCAACTGCCCGACGAGATCATGCGCGAAGCCGCACAACGCCGCCGGCGACGCAATGCGGTCCATGCCCGTCGTCCGAAATTTCTGGTGCGTCGTCGCGCCGGATATCTGCTCAATGCGCCGACGAATTATTCTGGCGCGCGCGAGATCATCGCGCGAGATTGAGTGGGGTCGCAAAACAAACGTCATCCTGAGGTGCTCGTTCATGCGCGCTCTTGCGCGCGTGAACGAGCCTCGAAGGATAACCGCTTGCACCCATCACGCATCCTTCGAGGCTCGCCGAGAAAGACGGCTCGCACCTCAGGATGACGCTTCCTCGCGGCAGGCGTACTCCCCCCGCCCATTGACAGCGGCGCTGTTCTGCGTCCAATTCCATGCATTCGCATCTAATTGCGCAGCGAGGCATGCCATGATCGATCTGTATTACTGGAGCACTCCGAACGGCCACAAGATCACGATGTTCTTGGAAGAAACCGGCCTGACCTACAAGGTGATCCCGGTCGATATCGGTAAGGGCGACCAGTTCAAGCCGGATTTTCTGGCGATCGCGCCGAACAACCGCATGCCGGCCATCGTCGATCCCGAACCTAAAGGCGGCGGTCAGCCGATTTCGGTTTTCGAATCCGGTGCGATCCTCGTCTATCTCGCCGAAAAGACCGGACAGTTTTTATCGGCCGATCTCCATACGCGCACCGACACGCTGCAATGGCTGTTCTGGCAGATGGGCGGGCTCGGTCCGATGGCCGGGCAGAACCACCACTTCAACGTCTACGCGCCGGACAAAATCAAATACGCGATCGACCGCTATGTGAACGAGACGAACCGGCTTTACGGCGTGCTAAACAAACGCCTCGCCGATCGTGAGTTCATTGCTGGCGACTATTCCGTCGCTGATATGGCGAGCTATCCGTGGATCGTGCCGTGGAAAAACCAGAGCCAGAATATCGACGACTTCCCGCATCTGAAACGCTGGATGGAGACCATCGCGGCGCGCCCGGCGACCGTTCGCGCTTATGCGAAAGCCAAAGAGGTCAATCCGAATTTCGGCCAGCCCGTCAACCGCACCGAGGAGGAGCGCAGGATCCTGTTCGGCCAGACCGCTGCGGTGGTGCGGTAGGGAAGGATCGCGCGGCGAATGCGTGCATGGAGACGCGGCGTGGCCCGCGTGTCCTACTTCCCGGCGCCACAGACCGGGGTCCCCCGTCCAATCCCATATCCATCCAAAGACGCATAGGCAATATTGACGAATCGCGGTGAGAATTGCCGGGTGAACGCTCAACTTTTGCCGGGTCCGGGCGTTGTCAGACTGCAGGACCCATTCTTTTGGAGAAGATTGTG
>JANMAN010000555.1:0-13044 GCA_031359885.1 Tardiphaga sp.
GACGATGCCGTATTGCATTTAACCGCTCCACGTCATTGCGAGGAGCGGCGTTTCTCGATCGTCGAGAAATGGCTGCGACGAAGCAATCCAGTCTTGCTTTTTCGCTTTCTGGATTGCTTCGCTCGACACACGTCGGCGGTGCCGACTTGATGTCGGCTCGCAATGACGGCTGATAACGTTGTATGGCAACATCACTGCCCCAGCCTCTCGATCAGCGCCGGCGCGTGGACCTGATCGGCTTTGTAATTGCCGGTCAGCGTGTACATCACGATGTTGACGCCGGCACGGAACGCGAATTCGCGCTGGCGCGGTTCGCCCGGCGTCAGCGGCAGCATCGGCTGGCCGTCCGGCCGCATCGCCCATGCGCCGGCGAGATCGTTCGAGGTGATGATGATCGGCGACACACCGTCGCCGCCGCGCGCCGGCCGCGAGGCCGTGTCGTCGTCGTTCTCGTCGCGCGGCAGCGTCTCGACCCAGGTCTGGCCTTCGGTGAAGCGACCGGGGAAATCGCGCAGCAGAAAGAACGTCTTGGTCAGCACGTGCTCGCGCGGCACCGGCTCCAGCTCCGGCACGTCGAGCGAAGCGAGAATTCCGCGCAGCGCGATCATGCCCGGCGTTTGCGATTGTCCGTCCGCGCCGGGCGGCGCTTCGATCGCATCACGGGTGTCGAACAAAACCGTGCCGCCCTGCTTCATGTAAGCGTCGATGCGGTTGATCGCCTCGGTGGCCGGCTTCGGCGCGCCCGGCACGACCGGCCAGTAGATCAGCGGAAAGAACGCCAGTTCGTCGCGCGCGGGATCGATGCCGACCGGCTCGCCGGCTTCCAGCGCGGTGCGTTGCGCCAGAAACAACATCAGCCCGGAGAGCCCCGCCTTGACGATCGAATCGACATCGGCATTTCCGGTGACGACGTAGGCGATCCGCGTCTGCGTCACGGCCTTGCCGGCGAAATCGTCGTCGCCGGGCGACGGGGTGGCGGGCGTTGCGGGGGCCGATGGCTGGGCGCGCTGCGTCTGGCCTTTTTGCTTCGGGGCCTGCGCATGCGACGGCGTCGGCGTCGCCACGATCGCCGACAACGCAAACGCCAGCACCACGGCCGCCGCTGCCGGGCGGCGACGCCGGATCAAGGCTGCGAGACCGCCGCCGAGCAGCGCCACCACGATCGCGTCGAGCAGAAACAGCCCGAGCGACGACGACAGCAGGATGCCCCTGAGATCGCGCGGCTCGCCCGAGGTGTAGCCAGCGCGCTGCGCTTTCAGCGCGGACGAATCCAGCGGCACGATCCGGTCCGCGGCGGCGAGTGCGTTGACGGCGAGCGGACCATCGGCGGGGCCGTAGAAGCCCGGCGGATGTTCCGGCGACGCGCGGTCGCGATAATCTGAGGGCAGCGGCTTGGCGGTGGACGGGGGTGGTCCAAACGCGCCGAAGCCGTCGAGGGTGCGCAGAGGTGCCACGGTCTCGGCTTTGACCTCGCCGGCGACGCCCGCGCCGGGCGTGGACGTATAGCCGGACATATCGACGATTCGCCTCAGCATCTCGACGAAGGTGCCAGACAACGGCAAATCCGACCAGCGCATGTCGGCGCTGACATGAAACAGCGACACCACGCCCTTGCCGCGCCGTTCGCCCGTCACGAGCGGCGTGCCGTCCACCAGCGAGGCCCAGCTTCGGGTCGCGAGCTTGGCATCCGGCTCGGCCAGCACTTGACGATTGACGGTGATGTCCTTCGGCACCGCGAGGCCCGCAAAGGGCCCGTCCGCGGAGAACGCTGCGAGGTTCTGCGGCTTCTCCCATGTCAGGCTGCCGCCGAGGCTGCGGCCGCCGCGACGCAATTTCACCGGCACCAGATCGTCGTCGGCCTGCGCCAGACGCGGACCCGCGAAGCGCACCAGCACGCCGCCCTGATCGACCCACGCCGTAAGGCGGTCGCGAATCTCGGGCGCGAGGGCTCCGACATCGGCGAGTACGATCATCGGCAATTTCTGATCGAGGAATTGCGCGATCGTCTGCGTCGCCGAGCCGCGATCGCCGAGCCGCACGTCGGCGAAAGGTGCCAGCGCGCGCGTGAGATAAAACGTCGAGGCCAGCAAAGGCTGCGCGGTGTCGCTGGTCGCCCCGCTGACGATGCCGATCGCGCGCCGGCGCCAGCGCTTGTCGAGCAGTTGCACCGCACCGGCCGAGCGCTCGTTGGCGATTTCGAGCCGCGCGATGTCGTTGCGCAATTCGACCGGCAGGTCGAACGCGGCTTCGGTCTCGCGATCGGACGCCGCGAAGTTGAACGTCGCCTCGCCGATCGGCGCGTTTTTCTGGTCGAGGGCGCGGACGATGCCGGCATCGTTGCCGCCGGTTTGCGCGCGCAGCACTTTCACCGTCATCTTCGCGGCGGCATTCTCCGCTGCTGCCAATGCACGCGCCGGCGTAGCACCGCCTTCGACGATGGTCAGCGGGCGGTCGCCGACAATCTTGCCGAGGCCCTCGACGAACTCGGGTCCGCGCCCGGTGTCGACACCGTCCGACAGCCAGACCAGGTCGCTGGGTCCTTGCGTTTTCAGAAAACGCTCGATCGCCGGCAGCGTCTCGACGCGCTCGACCGCATAAGGCTTCGGCGACAATTGCCGCAGCGTGACGCGCGCCGTGCCGGCCGGCATCAGCGTGATGTCTTTCGTGGGCTCGGACAACGCAATCAGCGCGACGGCGCGGCGATCGTTGTCGGCGGTCGCGATCATCTCGTCGGCGGTCTTGATGCGCGCGTCCCAGCTCGACGCCGCGCTCCAGCCGTCGTCGATCAACATCACCAGCGGACCGTTTTTGCCCGCTGCGCCGGCCTGCGGATTCCAGATCGGGCCGGCGGCGGCGAAGATCACCAGCGCCGCTGCCAGAAGCCGGAGCAGCGTCAGCCACCATGGCGAGCGCGACGGGGTCTCTTCCTTCGGCACGATGTCGAACAACAGCCGCGTCGGCGGAAACGCGATCCGCTGCGGACGCGGCGGCATCACGCGTAGCAGCCACCACAACACGGGCAGGCTGATCAGGCCGAGCAGCATCAGCGGTTGCGCGAAGGTGAGCGGAAAGGCGGCTAACATGAGGTTGCGATCATGCGCGTGCATCCGATCCGCTGTGCGTCGTCGGGCGACGGCCGCCGACCGCCTGCGCGCCGGCACCCATGCGGGCGTGGACCGCGAACAGCAATTCGGTTGGGCCACGGTCGGTGCGGTGCACCGTGAAGCTCCAGCCGAATTGATCCGCCGCAGCCCGCAGCGCCGCGCGATGATTGGCGATGAGCGCTTGATAATCGGTGCGCCAGAGTTGCGCGCGCCCGGCCGTGATGGTGCCGCCGCCTTCGGGTTCGACGAATTCGACGCGGCCCGAATAGGGCAGGCTCTCCTCGGCGGGATCGACGATCTGCACGACATGGCCGCGCGCGCCGTTGGCCGCGAGTTGGCCGATGGTGCGGCGGATCTCGTCGGCCGGGCTCCACAAATCCGACAGCAGCAGCACTTCCGAGAAAGGCGCGGGCGCGAAATTCGGCGGCAGGCTGGTCCGCTCGGCCGTATCGTGCAGAATGATCTGCGCCATCTTCTCGATGATGTTGCGATTGGCACTCGGCCGCATCAACTCGGGAATGCCGACGCGCTCTCCGCCTTGCACCAAAACTTCCGACAGCGCGAAGGCCACGACGATGGCGCGGTCGAGCTTGCTCCACTCGCTTAAGTGCGAGCTAAAATTCATCGAAGCCGACCGATCGACCCACAGCCAGATCGTGTGCGACGCTTCCCATTCGCGCTCGCGCACGTACAGATGATCGTCCTGTGCCGAGCGCCGCCAATCGACATTGTTCGATGGCTCGCCCGACACGAAGCGGCGATACTGCCAGAAGTTTTCGCCAGAGCCGGCGCGGCGGCGGCCGTGCAGGCCGTGCAGCACGGTGGCGGCCACGCGTCGCGCTTCGAGGATCAGGCGCGGCAGACGCGCCGCGAGCTTCTGGCTCTTGCCGATGCCTGCCGTGATGGCGTCGTTTTCGATGGCATCGCGCCCGGTCCTGTCACGCTCGCGATCGACCATCAACCGATCCGCGACTTCAGTTGCCTGATGATATCGGTGATGGTTTGGCCCTCGGCGCGCGCGGAGAAGGTCAGCGCCATGCGGTGCTTCAGGATCGGTTCCGCGAGATCGAGCACGTCGTCGATCGACGGCGCGAGACGGCCGTCGAGCAACGCGCGGGCGCGGACCGCCAACATCAGCGATTGACTGGCGCGCGGGCCGGGGCCCCACGCGATCCATTTGCTGGCGTCGCCGGCGTCGGGTCCCGGACGCGCGGAGCGCACCAGCGTCAAGATCGCTTCGACGACGCTGTCTCCGACCGGCAGGCGGCGCACGAGGCGCTGCGCGCTGATGAGGGTCTCGGTGGACATCGCAGCCTTCGCCAGCGTCTCGTCCGCGCCTGTGGTCTCGAACAGTATGCGACGCTCGGCATCGCGATCCGGATAATCGACGTCGATTTCCATCAGAAAGCGATCGAGCTGCGCTTCCGGCAGCGGATAGGTGCCTTCCTGCTCCAACGGGTTCTGCGTCGCCAGCACGTGGAACGGCTTCGGCAGATCATGACGCGCGCCGGCCACCGTGATGTGCTGCTCCTGCATCGCCTGCAACAGCGCGGATTGCGTGCGCGGCGAGGCGCGGTTGATCTCGTCGGCCATCAGCAACTGCGCGAAAATCGGCCCCGACAGAAAACGGAACGAGCGCTTGCCGGCGACGCTCTCGTCGAGCACTTCCGCGCCGAGAATGTCCGAGGGCATCAGGTCCGGCGTGAACTGCACGCGCTTGGCATCGAGTCCGAGCGTGACGCCGAGCGTTTCGACCAATTTGGTTTTGGCGAGACCCGGCACGCCGATCAGCAGCGCATGGCCGCCGGACAGGATCGTGATGAGCGTGTTCTCGATCACGCGCTCCTGACCGTAGATGACGGTGGAGATGGCATCGCGCGCGGCGCGGATGTTGCCCGACAGCGTTTCAGCCGACCGAACGATCACGTCTTCGAGTTTTTCCACACTGTCTGCGCCGGCCATTGCCACTCCTTGGTCACTCCTCGACAGCGCGCCGTCGCGGCGTCGTGACGGGGATCATGCGCCTTTATCGAAGCTCATGTATTTGTTGGGCTAAACAATCCCCATATAATCACCGCAGGCGACGGCTCTGTCGATGCGGACGGGATCACGATGGTGCGAGTGATCCCGGCGGATTGACCGATCCATGCGTTGCATCGATCGTGCCAGACCAAGCAGGCTGAGGGACAAGAATGGCGAAGCAAGGGCAAGACGCGGCCGGCACTCCGACGGCGCGCAGCCTCGACGGGCTGACGACGGCGGCCAAGGACGCCGCAGGCGCCGTGAAGGGCAAGGGGCTGCCGCCCGTGCATCTGTGGAATCCGCCGTTTTGCGGCGATCTCGACATGCGGATCGCGGCGGACGGCACCTGGTATTATCTCGGCACGCCGATCGGCCGCCCGGCGCTGGTGCGGCTGTTCTTGACCATCCTGAAGCGCGAGGACGGCAAGCATTTTTTGGTCACGCCGGTCGAGAAGGTCGGCATTATCGTCGACGACGCGCCGTTCCTTGCGGTCGAGATGAGCGCCGAGACCGACGCCAAGGGCCTGACGCATTTGCGGTTTCGTACCAATGTCGACGACTGGGTCGATTGCGACGCCGACCACAAGCTGCGCTTCGAACCCGGCGCGGAAGACGGGCTGATGCCCTATCTCCATGTCCGTGCCGATTTGTGGGCCAAGGTCACGCGCGCGCTGTATTACGATCTCGTTGACAGGGGCGAGGAGCGAATGGTCGATGGTATCAAGATGTTCGGTGTGGCGTCGGGCGAGGATTTCTTCGCCATGGCCGATGCCGAGCAGGTGAGGGCCGCGCGTTGACCGAAACGATGAGGAAGCTCCACATCGATGACGATGCGGCCGATGGCGACATCTCGTCGCGGGAATTCTTCGCCCGCGCCCGCGACCGCCTGAGGTTCGACGTGCCGCCGGCGCTGACCGATCCCGCGATCATCCCCGCGACGTCCGACGCCGGCAACGACCGCATGTTGCAGATCGTCGCCCAGGAATTGCCGATCCGGCCGGCGGCGGTGCTGATCGCGGTCGTCGCGCATGCCGAGCCGACCGTGATTCTCACGCAGCGCGCCGCGCATCTCAACGACCATGCCGGGCAGATCTCGTTTCCCGGCGGCAAGATCGACGCGGCGGATGCGTCGCCGCTCGAGGCGGCGTTGCGCGAGGCCGAGGAGGAAATCGGCCTCGATCGTAAATTCGTGGAGCCGATCGGCTACCTCGATCTCTACGGCACCGGCTTCGGCTTTCGCATCCTGCCGACCGTCGCGCGGGTTGCGCCCGGCTTCGAGCTGCGCATCAATGAGAGCGAAGTGGACAACGCCTTCGAGGTGCCGCTGTCGTTTTTGATGGACCCGGCCAACCACCAGATCCACAGCAAGGAATTTCGCGGCGTCGCGCGGTCCTATTACGCGATGCCGTTCGCGGAGCGTTACATCTGGGGTGCCACGGCCGGCATTCTGCGCGTGTTGTATGAACGGATTTATCTCGCATGATCCGTCCCGTGCTCACCGAAGTCGTCATCTTCCTCATTCCCTTCGCCCTCTACGCCATCTACCTGATGGCGAACCGCGCCGGCGTGTTCGACGGCGCGTCATGGCCGACGCATGTTTTGGCCAAGCTGGTGATGGGATCGCTGCTGCTGACCATCGTCAGCTTCATTCTGCTTGCGCATTTTTCCGGTGCGCCGCCGAACGCGACCTACACGCCCGCGCGCGTCGACGACAAAGGCAACTTCATTCCGGGCTCGGATAAATGACCACCGCGCCTCACCTGCGCGACGCGTTGTGGCTGGCCGAGAAGCCTTTGCGGATATTGTTCGATCTGCTCGACACCGGCGGCGAAGAAGCCCGCGTGGTCGGCGGCGCGGTGCGCAATGCGCTGATGGGATTGCCGGTCGGCGAGATCGATATCGCCACCACCGCCGTTCCCGACGAGGTGATGCGCCGCGCCACGGCTGCCGGCATCAAGGCCGTCCCCACCGGCGTGGCACATGGCACGGTGACGCTGGTGATCGACGGCAAACCGTTCGAGGTCACGACCTTACGCGAGGACGTCGAGACCTTCGGCCGCAAGGCCAATGTCGCCTTCGGCCGCGACTGGATCACCGACGCCCAGCGTCGCGATTTCACGATCAACGGATTGTCGCTGTCGGCCGATGGCGTGGTGCACGACCACGTCGATGGGCTGACAGACATCGCCACGCGCCGCGTGCGTTTCATCGGCGATCCCGATCGGCGCATTGCAGAAGACTATCTGCGCATCCTGCGATTTTTTCGCATCCACGCGGCCTATGGCGACGGCGCGCCGGATCGCGACGCGTTGATCGCCTGCATTCGCGGCCGCAACGGCATCGCGACACTGTCGGCCGAACGCCTGCGCATGGAGCTGTTGAAGCTTCTCGTCGCCGAAGGCGCAATCGCCGCCGTCGATGCGATGAACGACGGCGGGTTGCTGCTCGCCGTGATCGGCGGCGTCATGTATCGCGGCGCGTTCGCGGCGATGGTCGCGGCCGAGGCGGATCTCGGGCTGACGCCCGATCCGATGCGGCGGCTCGCGGCACTCGCGGTCGCCGTCACCGAGGATGCGAAGCGTCTCTCGATGCGGCTGCGCCTCACCAACGCCGAAAGCAAAGCGCTGGACTCGATGGGCCATCGCTGGTGGCGGCTCGGCGAGATGGACGAACGGATTGCCAAGCGCCGGCTGTATCGGCTAGGCGAGGCGCGGTACCGCGATCGCAACATGCTCGCTTGGGCCCGTGCCGGTGCTGATGCGAACGTCGAAGAGTGGCGCGCGCGCGTGACGCTGCCGCAGCGCTGGACCGCACCGGCGTGTCCGTTGAAGGCGTCCGATTTCATCGCACGCGGGATTTCGCCGGGACCGGGGCTCGGCCATGTGCTGGCGCTGGCCGAAGACGCCTGGCTCGCGGCGGATTTTCCGTCGGAGGCCGACGCCCTCGCGGCCATCGCCGACGCGACGATTGCCGAGTTTGAGCGGGATCATCGGTTGTGAGCTGACTTTGTGAGGTGACGCAGCCTTCAATCGATCGGCAGCGCGCTCCCTCTCCCGCTCTTGCGGGGGAGGGTTGGGGTGGGGGCTCTTTCAAAACAAAGCCCCCTCACCCGACTTTGCTTCGCAAAGTCACCCTCTCCCACGGCGCGATGCAAGTACATCGCTGGGGGAGAGGGGAAACCCGCAGATAGCCTGTTTGACCGCTCTACCGCTGCGGGATACGAACAGTCAGAACTGACTTACATTCGGCATCTTTCCCCATGTCCCACAACACCTTCGGCCATCTCTTCCGCGTCACGACCTTCGGCGAGAGCCACGGCGTCGCGATCGGCTGCGTGGTCGATGGCTGCCCGCCCCGTATCCCGCTCGATGTTGCCGACATCCAGCAGGATTTGGATCGCCGCCGGCCGGGCACCTCGCGATTCACCACGCAGCGGCAGGAAGCCGACGTCGTCAAAATCCTGTCCGGCGTGATGGCCGATCCCGACACCGGGCACCAGGTCACGACCGGCACGCCGATCGCGTTGCTGATCGAGAACACCGACCAGCGCTCGAAGGACTATTCTGACATCAAGGACAAGTTTCGTCCCGGCCATGCCGACTTCACCTATGAAGCGAAATACGGCCTGCGCGATTATCGCGGCGGCGGGCGCTCCTCCGCGCGCGAGACCGCAAGCCGCGTCGCCGCCGGCGCGATCGCGCGCAAGGTGGTGCCGGGACTAGTTGTGCGCGCTGCGCTCGTCCAGATGGGGCCGCATGCGATCGATCGCGACAAATGGGATTGGGACGAGGTCGGCAACAATCCGTTCTTTTGTCCTGACAAGGACAAGGCGGCCTTTTTCGCGGACTATCTCGACGGCATCCGCAAATCCGGCTCGTCGATCGGCGCGGTGATCGAGGTCGTCGCCGAGGGCGTGCCGGCGGGATTGGGCGCGCCGATCTACGCCAAGTTGGACGGCGACCTCGCAGCCGCGCTGATGAGCATCAACGCGGTCAAGGGCGTCGAGATCGGCGACGGCTTCGCGGCGGCGGCTCTGTCGGGCGAGGACAATGCCGACGAGATGAGGATGGGCAATAACGGCCCGTCATTCCTATCGAACCATGCCGGCGGCATTCTCGGCGGCATCTCGACCGGACAGCCGGTGGTGGCGCGCTTCGCGGTCAAGCCGACGTCGTCGATCCTGTCGCCGCGCCAGACCGTTGATCGCAACGGCGGCGACACGGACATCCTGACCAAAGGCCGCCACGACCCTTGCGTCGGCATCCGCGCGGTCCCGGTCGGCGAAGCGATGATGGCGTGCGTGATCGCGGACCACTATCTGCGGCACAGGGGTCAGGTGGGGTAGGGCTTAATTTCGTCATTGCGAGGAGCACGTTTCTTGTCTTCGAGAAACGAGGGCGACGAAGCAATCCAATCTTTCTTTCCGCGAGCAAGACTGGATTGCTTCGTTCAGGACCAATCGGCTAGAGCCGATTTGGCCCTGGCTCGCAATGACGGCTCCCTAAAGTTCACTCCTCCGGCTCCGTCGTGAACAGCAGCGGATAGCCCTTGGCGCGGCCGGCATCCGTCGCACGCGTCGCCTTGGTCTCCGCGACGTCGCGCGTAAACACCGCGACCATGCAAGCCCCACGCTTATGCGCGGTCAGCATCACCTTGGCAGCCTGATCCTCGGTCATGCGAAACTCCGACTTCAACACGCGAACCACGAATTCGCGGGGCGTGAAGTCGTCGTTGATCAGGATCACCTTGTAGAGTTTCGGCCGCTCGACTTTCAGCGTCGGCTTGATGCGCGGCGTCGTGACGGTATCGGGCATGGGGCCATTCGGTCCGGATGTTGCGGGCAGAACCCGATTATAATCTCACCGCCCGATGCTGTCGATTGTTGCAGGCGAACGCAGGTTCCTCCTTGCGCGGCGTCCAATGCGTGTCACGATGGCTCCATATGTTCGACGGGAGGGCAGCCGATGCGCTGGTGTGTCTCGATCGCGGCAATTCTGACGGCGGGAGCCATCGCCGGCAGCGACAGTCTGGCAGCCCCTTATGCACCGCGTCTGGCGGAAGCGAAGGAAGCGGTCGTCGATGTCGAACTGGTGCTCGCGGTCGACGTCTCCTACTCGATGGACCTCGACGAACTGGCCTTGCAACGCGAAGGTTACGCCCAGGCCATCGTCTCCAAGGAATTTTTGCAAGCGCTGAAGACCGGCCCCAACGGCAAGATCGCCGTGACCTATTTCGAATGGGCGGCGGCCAACGACCAGAAGCTCGTCATCCCCTGGCGCATCATCGACGGCCCCGAATCCGCCGACGCGGTCGCCGCCGAAATCTTGAAAGCGCCGATCCGCCGCGCCTCGCGGACGTCGATCTCCGGCGCGATCCAGTACGCGATGCCGTTGTTCGAGCAGAACGCCTATCGCGGGCTTCGGCGCGTGATCGACATCTCCGGCGACGGCCCGAACAACAACGGCGCGCCGGTGACGATCGCGCGCGACGAGGCGGTCGAGAAGGGCATCATCATCAACGGCCTGCCGATCATGGTGAAGGAGCTGTCCTATTCGACGATGGATATCGAAAACCTCGATTTGTATTACGAGGACTGCGTGATCGGCGGCCCCGGCTCGTTCGTCGTCAGCATCAAGGACCGCGACAAGTTCAAGGAAGCGATCCGCACCAAGATGGTGTTGGAGGTTGCTGAAAAGTTGCCGGAGCGCTGGATCGTCCCCGTCGCCGGCCGCGAACCACGGGTGTCGTGCAGCATCGGCGAGAAGATCTGGCAGGACAGATGGGGGCGGTAGACTCCGTCATTCCGGGGCGCGCAAGGCGCACGTCTTCGTGCGCTGAGTGCGAGCCCGGAATCCATACTCCCTGTGCTTTTGATGCAAAAAGAGTCTCGGTATCGTTCTATAATATGAGCACAGGGCTTATGGATTCCGGGCCTGTCCCGGAAGCCGGCTGCGCCGGCAACCGAGACATCCCGGAATGACGCCTACCTCCGAAACCTTGCCACCAACTCCACATGCGGCGTGTGTCGAAACTGATCGACCGGCGTGACGCGGTCGATCGTGTAGCCGCCGTCGATCAGCACGCGCGCGTCGCGGGCGAACGTCTGGACGTTGCACGACACCGCGACGACCGTCGCGATTTTGCTTTTCACAAGATGCGTCACCTGCGCCAGCGCGCCTTGACGCGGCGGATCGAACACCACGCAATCGACATCGCGCAATTCCTGCGGCACCAACGGCCGTCGAAACAAATCGCGCATCTCGGCCTTGATCGGCTTCAGCCCCGGCGATTTTGCAGCCGCCTGCAACGCGCCGATCGCGCCCGCTTCGCTGTCATAGGCCGCAACGCGCGCCTTTGCCGCCATTCTCAATGCAAACGGCCCGACTCCGCAAAACAGATCGGCGATATGTTTGGCCTTGCCGACATGCGTCACCACGAGCGCGCCGAGCGCGTCCTCGCCCGCTGCCGTCGCTTGCAGAAACGACCCCGGCGGTAACGCGACGTGCGCGGTGCCGACTTGGATCACCGGCGGCGTTCGCATCAGCACGAGTTCGCCGTGCCGCGTCAGCCGCGCGAGCTTGTGGTGTTCGGCAAGACGCGACAGCGTCGCGATCATCGCCGTCGGCAACGGCCCCGTGCCGCGCACGTCGACGTCGAGGCCGTTGCTTGCGGCGGTCACTTGAATGTCGAGCGGCTTGTTGGTCGGCTTCAGCGCGTCGGCCAGCGCGCGGGCAGCATCGAGCGCGCCCGACAGCGCCGGGTCGAGGATCGGGCATTGCGCGATATCGACGATCGCATGCGAGCCTGCGGCGGCGAAGCCGACGTGCAGCGCGCCGTCGTTGCCGCGCCGCGCATGGACCGTGATCCGACGGCGGCCTGCGCCGTGCGCGTCGATCAGGTCGTCGACCGCGCAGTCGATGCCGGCGTGGCGAAGCGTATCGACGACGATCCCGCGCTTCCATGCGCGATATTTGTCGGGCTGCCAGTGCTGAATCGCGCAGCCGCCACACGCGCCGAAATATCGGCAGAACGGATCGATGCGCTCGTCGCTGTATTTTAGAATATCCGCAAGTTTGCGTCGGTCGGAATGGCCGGGCATCGGATCGACCGCGACGGTTTCGCCGCCGAGCGTGTAGGGCACGAACAGCGTCGCGCCGTCGGCATAGGCGACGCCGTCGCCGCGTTGGCCGACATGATCGATGGTGAGGGGTTCAACCAACTCGTTAGCCTCGTCGCGCGCCGATGAAGAATTCGACATTGCCGTCGCCGCCCGTGATTTGCGACGGAAACACCTCGATGTCGCGACAGCCGAGAGACGCGGCGAAGGCCACGATACCGTCACAAACCGATCTGTGGATGTCGGGGTCTTTCACGACGCCCTTTTTCGCCGATTTTTGCGTTGCCTCGAATTGCGGTTTGATGAGCGCCAACAACGACATAGGCGATGCCGCCAGCTCCAACGCCGCCGGCAAAACGGCTCTCAGCGAGATGAAACTGCAATCGATCACGACGACCTCCGGCCGTTGCGGCAGGCGCGTGCCGGAAAGCGTCCTGATATCAGTGGCTTCCATGGAAATCAGTCGCGGGTGGCCATGCAGGCTCGGATGCAGTTGATCGCGCCCGACATCGACCGCGAACACCAACGTCGCGCCGTTGGCGAGCAGCACCTCGGTAAAGCCACCGGTCGATGCGCCGACGTCGAGACAGACACGATCTTCGACGTCGATCGGATAATGCGCGAGCGCGCCCGAGAGTTTGACGCCGCCGCGCGACACCCACGGATGCGCGGACTGCGCGTCTATTTCAGCTGTCGCTGAAATACCCTCGGACGCTTTTTGCACGACCTTGCCATCCGCCGTGACCAGGCCGGCATCGATCGCGGCCTGCGCTCGCGCGCGGCTTTCGAACAGGCCGCGAT
>JANMAN010000579.1:0-2790 GCA_031359885.1 Tardiphaga sp.
GCCAGCTCCTCGCACAGCCAGACGATCCGCTCGGATTGCGATTTACCCAGATGATGGACGGTGAGCATGCAGGATTTCCTCTTTGTCGCCAACCGGCGATCATACGCCTTCCGGCATTAACTCGACCTCGCCTGCGCCTCAAGATGCCGGCTGTAGCGGGACATGGCAAAGCAAAAAGCGAAGTAGATCAGGCTGACGAAGATATAAACCTCGACGCTGAAGGATTGCCAGGCGGGATCGATGATCGAGGTCTTGGCCGTCGTCAGCAAATCGAAGATGCCGATGATCAGGACCAGGCTGGTATCCTTGAAGAAGGCGATGAACGTATTCACCAGCGGCGGGATCACGTGGCGGATCGCTTGCGGCAGGATGATCAGGCCGTTCTTCTTCCAGTAGGACAGCCCGAGCGCATCGGCGGCGTCGTATTGTCCGCGCGGCACCGCCTGCAGGCCGCCGCGAATGACTTCGGCGAGATAGGCGCCGGCATACAGCACGAACGCGATCTGGGCCCTGAGCAGTTTGTCGATGTTGACGCCATCGGGCATGAACAGCGGGAACATCACGCTTGCCATGAACAAGAGGCTGATCAGGGGAACGCCGCGGATCAGCTCGACATAGAGCACGCAGAGCGAGCGGATCGCGGGCAGTTTCGATCGGCGGCCGAGGGCGACCAGGATTCCGAGCGGAAAGCCGAAGGCGAGCCCGAAGGTCGCGAGGATCAGCGTCACCGGCAGGCCGCCCCAGCGGTCCTGCGAAACATACGTCAGGTCGAAAATGCCGCCCCACATCAGCACGCCGATCAGGACCAGTGCGCCGATCCATGTAGCCACGAGCTTGCGGCCCCAAAAACTGCGGCGGGTGGTCAGATAGAACAGCGCGATGAATGTCAGCGTCGCCAGCGCGGGACGCCATTGTTCGCTGAAGGGGTAGGTGCCGAACAGGATGAAGCGATATTTCTCGGGGATTACGGCCCAGCAGGCGCCGATCCCGCGGAGCGCCCGGCACGGGCCGGTCTGGTCGCCCGAGACGAGCCAGATCGCATTCACAAAGCCCCATTGCACGAGGCTGACGAACGCCTTGCCGAGCACGGCGATCAGCAGCAGCGACATGATGGACGAGGGGATCGACGCGAACAGGTTGGCGCGCAGCCATGCGATGATGCGGGCGGACAAGGTCCTGCGGTATTGCGGCCGGCCGAGCGGCAACGGATTTTCCGGGGCTGATGTCATCGATGTCATGGGCTCATCGCTCCACCAGCGCGATGCGCGCGTTGTACCAGTTCATGAACAGGCTGATGCCGAGGCTGATGGTGAGGAACACCAGCATGATGAGCGCGATGGCCTCGATCGCCTGGCCGGTCTGGTTCAGCGTCGTGTTCGCGATCGAAACGATATCCTGGTAGCCGACTGCGACCGCCAGCGAGGAGTTCTTGGTCAGGTTCAGATACTGGCTGGTCATCGGCGGAATGATGACGCGCAGCGCCTGCGGCAGCACGATGTGCCGCAGCATGAAGCCACGGCGCAGCCCGAGCGCCTTTGCCGCATCCCATTGGCCGATGTGGACGGCCTGGATGCCGCTGCGCACGATCTCGGCGATGAAGGCCGAGGTATAGGTGACGAGCGCAATCAGCAGCGCGAAATATTCCGGCGCCAGCGTCAGCCCACCGACGAAATTGAAGCCGCGCAACTCAGGGATCGTGATGGCCCAGGATGCACCGATGGCCCATGACAGCAGCGCGGGCAGTCCGACCACCAGCCCCAGCGCGTAAGGCCAGACCGGGCGGATCCGTCCGTCCGCCATCTGCTGCGCGACCAGCCGGCGCCGAACGAAGTACAACGCGATCAGCCCAAGCACGGCGGCGGCGAGGACCCAGAGGTTCGCATCCTCGATCGGGACTGAGGGGAGTATCAGGCCCCGGTTCGAAAGGTAGACGCCGTCAACCGGCTTCCAGGCGCTGCGCGCCGCCGGAAGGCCCTGCATCAGCACGTACCAGAACAGCAGTTGCAGCAGCAGCGGAATGTCGCGGAGAATTTCGACATACACCGCTGACAGTCGCGCCAGCAGCCAGTTCGAGGATAGCCGCGCGATCCCGATCAATGTTCCAAGCACGGTCGCCAGCACGATGCCGATGACGGCAACGCGCAGTGTATTGATGATGCCGACCAGGAACGCGCGCACATAGGGATCTTTGGGGCTGTAGGCGATCCAGCTGTCGGCGATGGGCATTCCCGCCTCGCGGCCGAGAAATGCAAAGCCGGTCGAGATGCGGCGGACCGAGAGATTGTGCAGCGCGTTCGACCACAGCCAGCCGACGACTGTTATCGCGATCCCGACCACCAATATCTGCCAGAACAGCCCGCTGAGGCGCTGCCGGCTCCATGAAGTGCGCCATCGCGGACGGCGCTGGGGTTCGGGCGTCGATATCGTCACGGCATAAGCTTCCTTATTGCAGCAGCGATCTTCGGCTAGCGATGTTTCATATGTTGCACCAAAATACAAAATATGCAACATATGTTTCATGGCCCAGCCGCAACCGAAGTCTTCGCCGCTGAACGAGCTATGCAGCGCCCTGCCGTCATTGCCGGCAAGGCTGCAGCAGGTCGGGCGCTTTGTCGCCGCCAATGATTATGACGCCACGACGCGTTCGATGCGCGATCTGGCCGCCGCGGCGGGCGCCGACCCCGCCGCTTTCACCCGGCTCGCGAAAGCATTGGGCTATTCCGGATGGGACGGGCTGCGCGCCGCCTTGACCGAGGCGCGCCGGCCGGAGCAGCCGGCGCCGTTTTCGGG
>JANMAN010000625.1:0-1587 GCA_031359885.1 Tardiphaga sp.
CGTGTTCTGGGGCGGCCGCAACACGAAATTTACGTCGGAGCCGCAGCGCATCTGGTTCGAGCGGATGCGCGACAAGGGCTGGACCGTGCCGGACTGGCCGACCGACTATGGCGGCGGCGGCCTCGACGGCGCGCAACACAAGGTGCTGCGCGAGGAAATGGCGGCGATGTCCGCGCGACCGCCACTGTCGAGCTTCGGCATTTGGATGCTCGGGCCGGCCTTGCTGAAATACGGCACCGAGACTCAGAAAAAGACGTTTCTGCCGCAGATCGCCGCCGGCAAGATCCGCTGGTGTCAGGGCTACTCGGAGCCGAACGCCGGCTCCGACCTTGCCTCGATCCAGACGCGCGCCGAGAGCGACGGCGACGACTACATCATCAACGGCCAGAAAATCTGGACGTCCTATGCGAATTACGCCGATTGGATTTTTTGTCTGGTGCGGACCGATTCGGCAGCCAAGAAGCACGACGGCATCAGCTTCATCCTGTTCGACATGGCCTCGCCCGGCGTCACGACCAAACCGATTTTGCTGATTTCCGGCAAGTCGCCGTTCTGCGAAACGTTTTTCGATAACGTTCGCGTGCCCAAGAGCCACGTTGTCGGCACCGTCAATCGCGGCTGGGACGTCCCGAAATATCTGTTGCAGCACGAACGCGCGATGATCTCCGATCTCGGCGGCCGGGGCGCGTCGCGGCCGCTCGGGCAAGTCGCGGCCGACTCGGTCGGTCAGGACGAGCGGGGCCGGCTGGACGACGCGATGCTGCGCGGCCAGATCGCGACTTTCGATGTCGACGAAGCCGCAATGGCTTGCGCCGCCGAGCGCGCGGTCGATCTTGCCAAAGCCGGGCAAGGCCATCCTGCGTTTTCGTCGGCGATGAAATATTACGGCACCGAGCTAAACAAACGCCGCCACGAAATCCTGATGTCGGCCGGCGGCATCGATGCGCTCGAATGGGAAAGCGAACGCTCGCATGACGGCGCACGCGCACGATCATGGCTGCGCACGAAGGCCAACTCGATCGAGGGCGGCACGTCGGAGGTCATGCTCGGCATCGTCGCCAAACGCATTCTGAATTTGCCGGGGGCTTAGCGATTTCGCAAAGTACCGTCATTCCGGGGCGCATGTTTCTAGCGACGCCTTCGTCGCCAGAAACATGCGAGCTACGTTGTGCAATTGCACAACGGAGAATCCATAACCACCGCCGGGATTATGGATTCCGGGCCTGAACCACCCGTCGGCTACGCCACCGAGTGGTTCATCCCGGAATGACAACCTCATTTTTCTCGACTCTCATTCCTCGGAATCACACCCATGCCCCTCGTCCTCACCGAAGAACAATCGATGCTGCGCGATTCCGCGCGCGGTTTCATCTCGGACAAAGCCCCGGTCGCGCATCTGCGAAAACTCCGCGACAGCAAGGACGCGACGGGATTTTCGCGCGAGCTTTGGAAAGGCTTTGCCGAGATGGGCTTCGCCGGATTGCTGGTGCCGGAAGATCACGGCGGCAGCGGCCTCGGCTGCGTCGAGGCCGGCGTGGTCATGGAAGAGATCGGCCGCACGCTGATGCCGTCGCCGTTCTTGTCCAC
>JANMAN010000628.1:0-1642 GCA_031359885.1 Tardiphaga sp.
GCTGCGATGCGGAATTTGGTCCGCTATCGGGGCACATCGGATTCCGACAAGCCCGGCAGATTCACGAATACACGCGATTAATCCTCGTTCGCCTTGAACCGTCCCAGCCCCTGCATCACGAACGGCGCCACCAGCGCGATCAGCGAGATGCCGAGCAATGTTGCCGACATCGGGCTTTGCAGCAGCGCCATGGGATCGCCGAGGCTGATCGACATGGCGCGGCGGAGCTGGCTTTCGGCGATCGGCCCCAGGATCAGACCGATCACGACAGGCGCGATCGGAAAATCGAACCGGCGCATCAAGAAGCCCATCACGCCGAAACCGGCCAGCATCGACAGTTCGACCACCGACGGTTTTGCGGCGATGGTGCCGGTGGTCGCAAACACCAGAATGCCGGCGTAAAGCCACGGCTGCGGGATCGCGAGCAGCTTCACCCACAACCCGACCAGCGGCAGGTTCAGGACCAGCAGCATGACGTTGGCGATGAACAGGCTGGCGATCAGGCCCCACACCAGATCGGGCCGCTCGGCGAACAGCAGCGGTCCCGGGTTGAGGCCGTATTGCTGAAAGCCCGCCAGCATCATCGCAGCGGTTGCCGAGGTCGGAAGCCCGAGCGTCAGCAACGGCACCAGGGTGCCGGCGGCGGAGGCGTTGTTGGCCGCTTCAGGTCCGGCGACGCCTTCAATGGCGCCCTTGCCGAATTCCTCGGGATGTTTCGAAAGCCGCTTCTCGGTCGAGTAGGACAGGAACGTCGGGATTTCGGCGCCGCCGGCCGGCAATGCGCCGATCGGAAAACCGAACATGGTGCCGCGCAGCCACGGTTTCCACGACCGTTGCCAGTCCTCCTTGGTCATCCACAGCGAGCCGCGCACCGGCTCGAGCTTTTCTTCGGAGTGATGACGGCGCGAGACGACGTAGAGCGCCTCCCCCACCGCGAACAGGCCGACCGCCAGCGTCGTCACTTCGACGCCGTCGAGCAGTTCGGGGATGCCGAAGGCGAGCCGGGGCTGGCCAGTGAGCTTGTCGATGCCGATGAGCCCGAGCGTCAGCCCGATGAACAGGCTGGTCAGTCCGCGGATCGGCGAATTTCCGAAGGTTGCCGACACCGTGACGAAAGCCACGCACATCAGCGCAAAATAATCTTCCGGCCCGAAATGCACCGCGAAGTCGACCAGCCAGGGCGCCAGAAAGGCGAGACCAATGGTGGCGATGGTGCCGGCGACGAACGAGCCGATGGCCGCCGTCGCGAGCGCCGGACCGCCGCGGCCGGCCTTGGCCATCTTGTTGCCTTCGAGCGCGGTCGCCATCGATGCGCTCTCGCCGGGCGTGTTGATGAGGATGGCGGTGGTCGATCCGCCATACATGCCGCCGAAATAGATGCCGGCGAACATGATCAGCGAACCGCCGGGATCGAGCTTGTAGGTGACCGGCAACAGCAGCGCGACCGTGAGCGCGGGGCCGATGCCGGGCAACACGCCGACGACAGTGCCGAGGAACACACCGATCAGCGCATAGAGCAGATTCATCGGCTGGACCGCGACGGCCATGCCGTTGGCGAGTGCGACGAAGGCCTCCATCAGAACAGCCTTTCCAGGGGGCCGGCGGGAAGGCTCAACGTCAGCAGCCGACTGAAGGCGACATA
>JANMAN010000668.1:0-9428 GCA_031359885.1 Tardiphaga sp.
CGTGTTCGCCATCCTGTTCGCGACGATCGGGGTCTGACGATGCAGATTCCGAACAATGCCGCTTCGAACGACCACATCATCCGCGTGCGCGATCTGCATGTTCAATTCGGCAAGACCCGCGTGCTCGACGGCCTCGATCTCGACGTCAGGCGGGGCGAGATCCTCGGCTTCGTCGGCGCGTCCGGCGCGGGCAAATCGGTGCTGATGCGCACGATCATCGGGCTGGTGCCGAAATTGTCCGGCACCATCGAGGTGTTCGGCACCGACATGGACGAAGCCAATCGCAAGGAGCGGCGTCGCGTCGAGCGGCGCTGGGGCATCCTGTTTCAGCACGGCGCGTTGTTCTCGTCGTTGAGCGTGCGGCAGAATATCCAGTTTCCCGTGCGTGAATATCTCAACGTCTCACAGCGGTTGCTCGACGAAATCACGATCGCCAAGCTCGGCATGGTAGGGCTTGCGCCCGAGATCGCCGACCGCTCGCCGGCGCGGCTGTCCGGCGGACAGATCAAGCGCGTGGCACTTGCGCGGGCGTTGGCGCTTGATCCTGAGATCGTGTTTCTCGACGAGCCGACCTCGGGGCTCGATCCGATCGGCGCGGGCGATTTCGACGAACTGGTGCTGACATTGCAGCGTACATTAGGATTGACCGTTTTCATGGTAACGCACGACCTCGACAGCCTTCACACGGCCTGCAACCGCATCGCCGTGCTCGGCGAGGGCAAGATCATCGCGCAGGGCACGATGCAGGACATGCTGGCGTCGCGGCATCCCTGGCTGCGCGAATATTTTCACGGCAAGCGCGCCCGCGCGGCGCTCGGTCCCAGCGTGTCGCAGCCAGGCGGCGGACGGCTGTCGGACGAGATCGTGCCGCGGCTGAGAGCGTCGGAGTAAGAGTTATGGAAACGCGCGCAAACTACGTGTTGATCGGGTTGTTCACGCTGGCGGTGATCGGCGCGGCGTTGGGCTTCGTGCTTTGGTTCCAGAACCTCGGCAGCGCCAAGCTGCGCACGCCGATGCGGATCGTGTTCGAAGGCTCGGCCTCCGGCCTGCGCAACGGCGGCGCGGTCAACTTCAACGGCATCCGCGTCGGCGAGGTCACATCGGTGAAGCTCGACAATCCGCGCCGCGTCGTGGCGCTGGTGATGGTCGAAAACGTCGCGCCGATCCGTAAGGACACGCTGGTCGGGCTCGAGTTTCAGGGGCTCACCGGGGTGTCGGCGATCTCGCTCAAGGGCGGCGCGCCCGATGCGCCGCCGGTGCCGCTGGACGAGGACGGAACGCCGGTACTGACGGCCGATCCGGAATCGCTGCGCGACATCAGCGAGTCGATCCGCGCGACGCTGGCGAACGTCAATCGCCTCGTCGCCGACAATCAGGAGACCTTGAAGAACTCGTTCCAGAACGTCGAGATTTTCACGTCGGCGCTGGCGAAAAGTTCGGAGAGCATCAGCAGCATCATGGCCAAGGCCGACGGCGTGATGGGCTCGGCCAATTCGGTGATGAAGCGCACCGACAACATTTTGCTCGGGCTCGACAAGATCGCCGGCGGCAAGGACGGCGGCGAATTATACGACGCCGTGAAGTCGTTTCGCGAGTTGACCGACAATCTCGACAAGCGCTCCGGCGCATTGATTCTGGACGGCCGCCGCACGCTGTCCGACATCAGCCGCGCCGTCGTCAATCTCGACCGCAACCCGACGCGGTTGCTGTTCGGCGCCGGCACCAACAGCGCGCCCGCAGCGGCGCCGCCGCCGGAAGCGGCGCCGGTCGATCCGGCCGCTGCGCCAGCCCCGCCACGGCGACGGCGGCAGTAGTGTTTCAGATTTAAGAAACGTCATCACGGGTTCTGCCGTCATCACTACGCCTCGAAGCTGATGCTTATCAGGACGTTCACGGAATACTGGGTCCCCGCGTTCGCGAGGGTGACAGCCGTGAGGGATGACGGGTCTTGCGCCGTCGAGAGATCCTCGGCCCCCACCCCGACCCTCCCCGCAAGAGCGGGAGAGGGAGCGCACTGCCGGCGATGATTGTCTCCACACCACAAAAAAAGGAGGCATCGCTGCCTCCGTTTTTTTCTAAATTGGTGCGTGTGAATTTCAGGACCGTAGGGTGGGTTAAGCCTCGGGCCGCGCCCTTGCGCGACCGATGGCGAACCCACCGCGAGGTCGAAGGTGGGTTACGTCATCGCAGCGCGCTTGCGCGCGGTGCGATGTCTAACCCACCCTACGATCACTCAGCTCAACCGTCCCGCCGCGTGGGCGAGCAGCGTGTAGACCATGCCGGTCTCGGACACGAGATGCTGGCGCAGCATCGCCGGGCCGCGTTCGTCCTGCGCCACCTCGTCGAGCAGGCGCTCGAATTCGGTGATGTAGCGATCGACCGTCTGCTTGAAATTGCGGTCGGCGCGGTACTTGCGAGCGACCTCATCGAAAGCCTTCTGGCCGGCGGGCGTGTAGAGCCGCTTGGTGAAAGCTTTGCGCTCGCCGCGCTGGTAACGCTCCCACATTTCCGAGGTCAGGTTGCGGTCCATCAGGCGGCCGATGTCGAGCGACAGCGTGGCCAGCGGATCGCCCTGGGCGGGTGCCGACGGCGCTCGGCCGCGCGGCTCGTCCTCGTCATCGGCGCGGTGGAGCAGATCGTTGAGCCAGCCGTCGCGGCCCTGATCGGCCCCGGCGGGGCTGGTCGGTGGCGCGTCGTTACGGCGTGGCACGGGGAGGCCGAGATCGTTCGGCGGCAAGGTCGATCCGCCGCGCGACGAAGAACGCTCCTGCATGTCGCTGCGACCGCCGCCATAGGCCTCGGCCTGCACGAGTTCGTCCTCGCGCTGGCGTTGCTCGTTGCGGCCGGTGTTGGCGACATCCATGCCGCGGCCGTGGCGGGCCACGATGCGGTTCAACTCGGCGAGCGCCTCGATCTGGTCGACGATCACCTTGCGCATCTGCGCAGTGCTCTCGGCGGCCTCCTGCGGCATCTCGAAGACGCCGCGGCGCATCTCGGCCCGCGTGGTTTCGAGTTCGTCGTGCAGTTCTCCGGCCATCTGCTTCATGGTCTGCACCATGGAGGCGAACTTATCGGCCGACTGCTTGAACATCGCATCGGCTTCCTGCGTGCTCTGGTGGTAGATGTCGGTCATTGCCTGGGCGGTGGCGCGACGTTCCTCTTCGGCCGACGAACGCACGGCTTCGAACTGCCGCGTGATCGCAGCCGAGCCGGCCCCGGCGGTTTCCGCGACGACGCGGGCGATGTCGCGGGCACGTTCTTCGGCAGCCGCGAGCGATTCGTCGAGCAGCCCGGTGAAGCGGGTCAGGCGCTGATCGAGATCGGAGGTGCGCATGTCGATGGTCGAGACCAGCGCTTCAAGCGCGGCTTTGCGTTCGCTGACCGATGCCGTCGACGTGCGGTTGCTCTGATCGACCAAGGCCGCGGCTTCGGTGAGCGCCTGGCCGTGGATTTCGAACTGCGACGCCAGCGAGCCGAGATCGTCGAGCGCCCTGGCGGACTTGCTCGTGAACGAGGTGAGCTGATCGTCGAGCGTTTGCGTCGCGATGCCGTTGCGCGAGGTGACGTCGTTCATCGTGGTGACGAAGTCGGCGACGCGGGTGACGAGCGCACGCTCCAGCGAGTTGAGGTTGTCGTGCGCACCGGTCAGCACCTCCTGAAGCAGGATGTTGCCTTCACGCAGCCGCTCGAACAGGGCCACCGTGTCGGTGCGCAGGATCTTGCTGGTTTCCTGCATCTCGCTGACCGCCGCGACCGAGACCTGACGCGACTGGTCGATCGCGCTGCGCGAGCTGGTTTCCAAATCCTTGAGCGATTTGTTGACCGCGCCGGTGGCGACTTCGCCCGCCGTGGTGATGGCGCGCGCGATGTCCGCGCCGTTGGTCGACATCGAGGTCGAGAACGCGAGGCCTCGGCTTTCGATCGACTTCAGCGCATCGCCCGTGACGCGATCGATATCGACGGTGAGCTGCGTCGCCCGGCTGCCGATCGCTTCGACCAGCGCACCGCGCCGGCTGTCGATCAACTGGCCGAGACGATCGGTCTGCTGCTGCACGTAGGAGACGATCTCGTCGGTCTTGCCGGTCATGGTCGTGCCGAAGCTGCCGCTTGCCGCGAACACCGTGCGTTCGATCTCGGCCGAGGTCGAGCGCACCTTGGCGCTGACTTCGTTCGAGGCCGCGACGAGGGCGGTCTGGGCGGCAAGCGCGCCGGCCTGGATGGTCTCTGCGGTGTTGGCGGTGACGGCGTTGAGCGAGCGTTCGATATCGGCCGAGATCGTGCGGATCTTGTCGGCGGCCTCCGTCGACGTCGCAACGAACGAGCCCTGCGCATCGCGGGCACTGCCGAGGATCGAGGCCGCGGTGGATTCGCCGACCGCACCGAGCGAGCGTTCGACATCGAGTGCCAGCGACTTGACGTGCTCTGCGGCATCCGACGAGGCCGCAACGAGCGTGGTTTGCGCCTCGCGAGCGCCGGCCAAGATCGCACCGACGGTGGCGGCACTGGCTGCTGTCAGGCTGCGTTCGACGTCGATCGCGGCGGTGCGGGCCTGATCGCTCGCCTCGGAGGACGCGTTGACCAGCGACGACTGCACGTCGCGCGCGCTGCCCAAGATAGCTTCCGCGCTGGCGTGGCTGGCCAGCGTGAGGGTGCGTTCGACGTCGCTCGAGAGCGACTTGATGTGGCTCGCGGCATCGGCCGAGGCTTCGGTCAAGGCGGCTTGTGCGGCGCGGGCGCCCGACAGAACCGAATCGGCGGTCGCGGTGCCGGCGGCGGTCAGCGTGCGTTCGACGTCGTTGGCCAACGACCGGATCTGGTTGACGGTCTCGGTCGAGGTTTCGGTCAGCGTCACCTGCGCGTTGCGTGCGCCGGTCACGACGGACTCGGCGGTCGCCGTGCCGGCGGCGATAAGGGCGCGTTCGACGTCGGCGGACAGCGTCCTGATCTGGGTCGCGGTCTCGGTCGAGGTCGCGGTGAGCGTCGCCTGCGCGTTGCGCGCGCCGGACACGACGGACTCCGCGGTGGCCGCACCGGCCGCCGTCAGTGTGCGTTCGATATCGGCGGACAACGTGCGGATATGCTCGGCGATCTCGGTCGAGGAGCCCATCAGCGTGGTCTGCGCGGAGCGTGCGCCGGCCAGCACCGATTCGGCGGTGGCGTTGCCGGCCGCGATCAGCGTGCGCTCGACATCGGCGGACAGCGACTTGATCTGGCCCGCGACATCGGCCGACGTCGTGGTCAGCGTGGTCTGCGCCTCGCGCGCCCCGCCGAGCATGGCGGTGATGGTGTTGCTGCCGGCTTCCGACAACGAGCGTTCGACGTCGGCGGTCAGCGTTTTGATCTGATCGGCGATGCCGTTCGACGAGGTGAGCAGCGTGGTCTGGGCCTCGCGTGCGCCCGTCAGCATGACGTTGACGGTCGAACTTCCGGCGTCGGTGAGCGTGCGCTCCACGTCGGCGGTGAGCGACTTGATCTGGCCCGCGACATCGGTTGAGGTCGCGATCAGCGTCGCCTGCGCATCGCGTGCGCCGCCGAGCACGGCGGTGACGGTCGAGGTGCCGGCATCCGACAATGTGCGTTCGATATCGCCGGACAGCGTGCGGATGCGTTCGGCGGCTTCGCTCGACGAACTGACGAGCGTCTTCTGCGCCTCGTGGGCGCTGGTCAGGATCGAGGTCGCGGCATTGCTGCCGACGGCCGTCAATGCGCGTTCGACATCCGACGATGTCAGCGCGAGCTGCGCGCCGACATCGGTCGAGACGGTCATCATCGCAACTTGAGCGGCGCGGGTGCCGACCTGGATGGTGTCGGTGGTATCGGTAACGAGGCGCACCAGAGCGCGCTCGGCGTCGTCGACATGCGACTTGATGCCGGTCGAGAGTTCTTCGGCGCGTGCCATCAGCGATTCCGACGCGGTTCGTCCGGAGGTCTCGATGCGGCCGGCGACGGCCTCGATGCGGGAGCCGAGCAGGTCTTCGAAATGGCCGATGCGGGTGTCGATATCGGCGGCCACGGCACCGACGCAAGTCTCCAAGCCGGTATGGATGGCCTGGAAGCGGGCGGTGACGGTGTCCGCGAGATGCGTGGTGCGGCCGTCGATGGTGTCGGTGACGTCGCCGATGCGGCGGTCGATCGCGTCGATCGCTTGCGCGGTGCCGTCGCTCAGCGACGAGGTCAACAGCGACAGCCGGTTGTCGATCGAGTGGATCGCCAGCAAGGCACCTTCGGTGATCGCCGACGTCAGCGAGGTCAGGCGCGCATCGACCGAGTCGACCGCGCGGGTCGCGCCGGAGGACAGCGTATCGGCGAGATCGCCGAGCCGCAGATCGATCGTCTCGGTGACCGATTTGGTGCGGTTGTCGAAATTGGTTTCGAACGACTTCAGACGGTTGTCGACGGTGGTGTCGAACGCCTGCAATTTGCTGTCGAGCGATCCGTCCAGATGTGCGACGCGGCTGCCGATCGTGGTTTCGAACACGGCGAGACGCTCGTCCAATGCGGCTGTCATGACGCCGCTGTTGTCGCCGAGCTTGGCGTCGAACGTATCGACATAGGTCTTCAACGATTCCGCGATGTCATGGGTGCGCTGGCCCATGCGCTCGACGATTTCGCCGCCATGGGTTTTCACGGTGCGATCGAATTCGGAGATGTGGCGGGTGATGAGCGCGCCGAGCGTGCCGGAATCGCGGGCGAACTTCTCGGCCAGCTCCGCGCCCTGATCGCGCACGAGTTCGTCGAACGCACTCATTTGCAGGCTGAGCGTGTCGTGGGTGGATTCGGTCTGGCTGACGACCTTCGCCACGAGCGTGTTGACGGTGACGTCGAGTGCGTCGCTGGCCCGATCGCCGCTCGTGAGGATCTGCGTCGCGAGACGGTTGCCGGCGTCGTCGATCTTGCCGACGAGATCGCCGCTGCGGATTTCCAGTTCGAGCAACAGCGAGTCGCTCGAATTCTTCAGCGAGTCGTGGACCTGTTCGGCGCGGTCCGAAATACGATCGACGATGGTCGACGACCGCTGCTCGAAATCGCCGGTGATGCGATCGAGGCGCTCGTTCAGCATGTCGTGGACGCGATCGGCGAGATCGACGAACTCGTCGTGAACATGGCCGGTCTTGAAGTTGAGGCTGGCGGTCAGCCGCTCGGACGCATCGAGCACTGCGCGGGTGGTGTTCGCGCTGGCTTCTTCGAGGCGGTCGAGCAAGTCGCCGCCGCGCTCGCCGAGCGCGAGGATCATGTTGTCGCCGGCGTGGCCGAGCGCGTGGGTGATGTGCGCGCCGCGTTCTTCCAGCGCGCCGGTGATCGTCTTGGCGACCTCGTCGCCGCGCGAGGCGATCGCGTCCGAGATCAATGCGATGTCGTGGCGCAGATCGATCTGCACGCCGGAAATGGCGCTGCGAACCTGCTCGGCCTGACCGACGAGATTGTCGCGCTGATGCGCGATGTCCTGCAACAGCGCGCGGATGCGAACTTCGTTGTCGGAATAGGCGCGTTCCAGCGCGGAGACTTCGTTGGTGACGAGCGCTTCGAGTTCGCCGGCACGCGCGATCGCGCGCTCGACGCCGTCGCCCATCGCGGCGACCTCGCGGCGGATCGCCTGACCGACGGTGACCATCGCGTCCGACGAGGTATGCTCAGGCTCGGAAAAGCGGATCGCGACCTGCGCCATCGACTGCGCGATCATCCGCAATTCCTGACCGCGCCAGGCGAGGCTGGCGAGGAAGTAAAACAGCATGACCGGCGCGAACAACAGCGCAATCAGGCCGGTGAGCGCGAGCGTGCCGCCGCTGCCCTGGCCGATGAACGCCTGCAACGACGGCAGGAACGCGACGGTCAGGAGGCCAGCGCCGACGACCCAGACGGCGGCGAAGATCGTGGCAAGAAGATAGACGTTGCGGGCAGGGCGGCCCTTCTGAATGGCCTGCAGCAATTGGCCGATGGTCTCGCGGTCGTCATTGGCGGGCCGGCGCGAAAAGCGCGGCTCCTCGCCTTGCTCGAACGACGCCATGTCGGGCGAACGCAGATCGGTGTTCCGCAGATCGTTGTTGCGAAGATCCTGACCGCGCAAATCCTGGCCGCGCGAGTCGTAGGCGTTGTCGCCGTAGGATTGCTGGGACGAACCGGACTCGGTCGCCCCGTCAGGCCGATTGCCGCGCTCCGGTTGATCGCCGATGTTGAGCGCTTCCTGGATCGCCGACAACGCAACTTCGGTCGGATCCTTGGCCTTCTTGGGATTGTTCGCCATCGTCGCTCTACGCCCCTGTGTTACGCAACTGGATCGCCGATCCGTTTCGACGCCGACGCTTCGGCGCGGGAACTTCTAAATAGCGATCCGGCAAAGCCAATTCTTGCAACGGCTTGTCGGCTACTTCCGCAAACATCCTATTGGCTCGACGTCGCGAATGAAATGGTTTGGATTAAGACATTCTTAATCATCGTTAACGCCGGAGGCGGTCAGACCCGAGTTCTCCCCGCATTTCGGTCCCCCAGCGCCACGGCTCGTTATCCTGGAGGAAAGGTTTCGTTAACCGTTGCCGTGATTGGCTGCGCTTGGCCGGTCGAGTCGATCGGACCCAGTGCCGTGGAACCTCGATGTCCCTCAACCTGCAACGGATCGACTGGATGCCGTCACCGCCGCTGGTTCCCGACGACGCGCCGCTCGATCTGGCGCATCTCGACCGCATGACGTTCGGCGACGACGCGTTGCAACGCGAGGTGCTAGCACTGTTCGCGGCGCAATCCGCGGTGTTGATGCCGCGACTCGTCGCGCACTCGGACGACGCCGCCGATCTGGCGCATACCATCAAGGGGTCCGCGAAGGCGATCGGCGCGCACGGCGTCTCCGAAGCCGCCGAGGCGTTCGAGGTGTCGCCCGACGATCGCGAAACGCTCCGCGACCTTCAGACCGCCGTCGCCGCCGTTTGCGCCGCAATCGATCTGCGTCTGCAACGCTGCTGAGCCATTTCGGAACGTCGTCGCGGCCGGTGCTGGCGCTGCCCGCCGTCGCCCGGTATAGAACCTGTCCAGATTCCAATCCCGACAGCACGAGCATCATGGCCAAGATAAACTTTGTCGATCATTCCGGCGAAACCCGCAGCGTCGATGCCGAAAATGGATCGACCGTCATGGAAGCGGCGATCCGCAACGCCATTCCCGGCATCGAAGCCGAATGCGGCGGCGCCTGCGCCTGCGCCACCTGCCACATCTATATCGACGAAGCCTGGCGCGAGATCGTCGGTGCGCCGACGCCGATGGAAGAGGACATGCTCGACTTCGGCTACGACGTGAAACCGAACTCGCGGCTGTCGTGCCAGATCAAGGTGAGCGAGGAGCTCGACGGGCTCGTCGTCCGCACCCCGGAGCGGCAGGCCTAAAGCGGCAGGCCTAAATTTCCGGTTGGTCAGGCGCCCTGAATCTTCCATTTGCTCAGC
>JANMAN010000679.1:0-2470 GCA_031359885.1 Tardiphaga sp.
GGGAGATCACATCCGTTTCCCGAAACAAGAACCTCCGATGACCTCTCTCACCCCCCGCGACGCGAAAGACGTCGAACAGGTCGTGCGGGCTGCGATCGCGAGCGAACAATCGCTCGAGATCATCGGCCATGGCAGCAAGCGCGCGATCGGCCACCAGCACCCGACCAACGCCGTGCTCGATCTGTCGGCGCTGAACGCCGTCGTCGACTACGAACCGAACGAACTCATCATCACGACGCAGGCCGGTACGCCGCTGGCCGACGTGATGTCGCTGATCGATTCCAAGAACCAGCATTTCGCCTTCGAGCCGATGAACATTTCGGTTTTGTTGGGCGGCTCGAGTGAGGCCAGCACGATCGGCGGTATGATCGGATCAGGTCTGGCCGGGCCGCGCCGTATCAGCGCCGGCGGCATCCGCGATCATCTGCTCGGCGTGCACGCGGTGTCCGGCTTCGGCGACAGCTTCGTCGCCGGCGGCAAGGTGGTAAAGAACGTCACCGGTTACGATCTGTGCAAGCTGATCGCGGGCTCGTGGGGCACGCTCAGTGTGATGACCGAGGTGACGCTGAAGGTGATGCCGCGCCCGGAAAGCGAACGCACGCTCGTGCTGCGCGGGCTGGGTCACATCGAAGCCAATGCCGCGATGACGGCTGCGATGGTGTCGCCGTTCGACGTCTCCGGCGCGGCGCATCTGCCGGGCTCGGCGCTGCGCACGACCAAGGGCGCGTTGGCCGGATTGGGCGCAGAGGATCAGTCGGTCACTTTGATCCGGCTCGAAGGCATCAATGTCTCGGCCGGGCATCGCGCCGCATCATTGCGCGCGGCGCTGGCTGCGACTTACGGCGATGCCGAAACCCTCGACGATGCGTCCGATATCTGGCGCGATGTGCGCGACGTGACGCCGTTCGCGGCGGACGGTCCGCGCGCGTTATGGCCGGTCTGGCGCATCGTCTGTCCGCCGGCCTCCGGCGGCAGGCTCGGCGAAGCATTGGCGCGCGAGACCGGCGGCGAAGTGATCTACGACTGGGCCGGCGGGCTGATCTGGGCGGCGCTGCCGCCGCATGATTCGGGGCAAGCGATCTCGCTGCGCGGCCGTGTCGATGCGATCGGCGGCCACGCCACATTGATTCGCGCCTCCGACGAGATGCGCCGGGCGATCGACGTGTTTCATCCGCAGGCGGCGGGGCTCGCGGCTCTCGGCGAACGCGTTCGCAAAAGCTTCGATCCGACACGCATTCTCAATCGCGGCCGCATGGTGCGGGGAGCCGGCGCATGATCGCAATTAGTCCTCGTCATTGCGAGCCGAGGCAAATCGCCATGCGATTGGCCGATGGCGAAGCAATCCAGTTCTTCAACCACAAAAAATGGATTGCTTCGTCGCATCATAGCGGCGCTGCGCGTCGCCATGATGCTCCTCGCAATGACGAAGAAATGGCCTCCCGATGAAAACCGAATTCAGCCCGGCCCAATTGGCCGATCCCGATATTGCGCAGGCGGACAAAATTCTCCGCGCCTGCGTGCATTGCGGCTTCTGCACCGCGACCTGTCCGACCTACGTGCTTCTCGGCGACGAATTGGATTCGCCGCGCGGACGCATTTATCTCATCAAGGAGATGCTGGAGAAGGACAAGCCGCCGACCAAGGAAGTGGTCAAGCATATCGACCGCTGCCTCTCGTGTTTGGCGTGCATGACGACGTGCCCGTCCGGCGTGAACTACATGCATCTCGTCGATCAGGCGCGGGTGCGGATCGCTCGCGATTACGTGCGCCCATTGCCGGAGCGCCTGCTGCGCGACGTGCTGGCCTGGGTGCTGCCGCGACCGGGGCTGTTTCGATTCAGCATGACGATGGCCCGGCTGGCGAAGCCGCTTGCGCCGCTGCTGCCCTCGACGCGCGGCAAATCCAACCCGACCGTTTTCAGCCGCATCCGCGCGATGCTTCAGATGGCACCGGCGGCGTTGCCGGCGGCGGGTCCGCTCGGCGGCAGCGTGTTCGCCGCCAAGGGGCCACGCCGCGCCCGCGTCGCGCTGCTGCAGGGCTGCGCGCAGCAGGTGTTGGCGCCACGAATCAACGAGGCCGCGATCAGTCTTTTGACGCGCCACGGTGTCGAGGTGGTGCTGGTGCGGGACGAGCAATGCTGCGGCGCGCTCACGCATCATCTCGGCCACGAGCACGATGCGTTGGCGCGGGCGCGCGCCAATATCGGCGTCTGGCTCGGCGAAGCCGATCGCGGCGGGCTCGATGCGATCCTGGTGACGACATCGGGCTGCGGCACCGTCATCAAGGATTACGGCTACATGCTGCGCGAGGACGCAGCGTTCGCCGGCCCCGCCGCGCGGGTGTCGGAACTGGCCAAGGACATCACCGAATATGTCTCGGGGTTGACGCTATCGACGCCCGCGGAGGGCAGCGGAATGGTCGTCGCCTATCATTCGGCGTGCTCGTTGCAGCACGGCCAGAAGGTGACGCA
>JANMAN010000684.1:0-2143 GCA_031359885.1 Tardiphaga sp.
GTCGCGGAAGTTCGGCTGTGACCCGGAAATGGCGGTCGACGTGCTCGACCTCGCCAAGCGTCTGGGCCTGGAGCCGTGCGGCATCTCGTTCCATGTCGGCTCGCAGCAGCGCAAGGTGAAGGCGTGGGACCGTGCGCTCGCCATGGCTGCGACCGTGTTCCGCGACTGCGCCGAGCGTGGCATCGCGCTGTCAATGGTCAATCTGGGTGGCGGCTTCCCGACAAAGTACCTGAAGGACGTGCCGCCGGTGGTGCAGTACGGCCGCGGCATCTTCCGCGCGCTGCGCAAGCACTTCGGCAACCAGATCCCTGAGACGATCATCGAGCCGGGTCGCGGCATGGTCGGCAATGCGGGCATCATCGAAACCGAAGTCGTTCTGATCTCGAAGAAGAGCGACGAGGACGATGTGCGCTGGGTGTATCTCGACATCGGCAAATTCGGCGGTCTCGCCGAGACGATGGACGAGTCGATCCGCTACGCCATCCGCACGCCGCATGACGGCGCGGAGATGACGCCCTGCGTGCTCGCCGGCCCGACCTGCGATTCGGCCGACGTGATGTACGAGAAGTTGCCGTACCCGCTTCCGGTGACGCTCGAGATCGGCGACAAGCTGCTGATCGACGGCACCGGCGCGTATACGTCGACCTACTCGGCCGTGGCCTTCAACGGTTTCCCGCCGCTGAAGACGTATCACATCTGAGGCCTTCGTCATTGCGAGCGCAAAGCGAAGCAATCCAGAGCGACAAGAATAGACTGGATCGCTTCGTCGGCCCTGTTCCTCGAAGACGAGCAACTGGGCTCCTCGCGATGACCTCAACATAATCCGGGAGCCGGTGCGCCGGCTCCCATCCCGTCACATTGCATTTTGCTGACAACACGCTGCGGCGGCTTTGCCGTCGGCGTGGGGAGCGACGCGCCATGACCATTCACATCAACGCTGCCGCCTTCGACACCCCGACCGCTGCTTTCGCGGTCCGCGCGGAGCGTGCGAGCGACATCGCCGCGCGCGAAGCGCTACTGGATGTCTGCTTCGGCGACAACCGCCATGCGCGGACCTGCCAGCGGTTGCGTGACGGACGTTTGCCCGCGATGGCCTTCACCGCGACGTGCAACGGCCGCGTCGTCGGCACCGTGCGGCTGTGGCATGTCGATGCAGGCGGCGTGCCGGCGCTGGTGCTTGGCCCGCTGGCGGTCGATCCGTCGTGCCGCGCCTTCGGCATCGGTGCGGCGCTGATGAACCACGCCATCGCGGCGGCGGCCGCACGCGGCCAATCTTTGAAAGAGCCTGGCGCGATCGTGCTGCTCGGCGACGCACCCTACTACGCGCGCTTCGGCTTTACGCCGGCGAAGATGGCTGAACTCGCTCTGCCCGGCCCGTTCGAACGCGATCGGCTGCTTGGGCTGGAATTGCGCGCGGGTGCGCTCGACCATGCCGCCGGCGTGATCCTGCCGACCGGACGCATGACGCGTGACAGCGCACCTCGCGCGTTGCGTCGCGCGGCGTAAGCACGATGAAGCTGATCGATCTCCCCGCCGGGCCGTTGAGCCATGACACCCGCGGCCGCAACGTGACGCGGCCCCTCATGACGACAATCCTGATGATCCCTGATTGCGATCATGATTTCGCTGGACGTCATGAAACGCCGGAAACGCCTTGCAGCGCGGCCGGCGGCTTGATTTCGGCAGGGATACCCGGCATTGCGGGGCCAGCAAAACCGAGAGACCCCGCCATGCCCCGCCGCCTCATCTCGACCGGATCGCCTTTTGAAAAAAACGCCGGCTATAGCCGCGCGGTCATCGATGGCGAATTCGCCTTCGTGTCGGGCACCACGGGCTACGATTACGCCACCATGACGTTGCCCGCGGATGTCACGGCGCAGACACAGAACTGCTTCAAGACCATCGGCGGCGTTCTGACGGAGGCCGGGTTCGCCATGGCCGACATCGTTCGCGCGACCTATTACATCACCGACGCCGCGGATGCCGATGCGGTGTTCGCCGTCTGCGGCGAGCATCTCGGCGAGATCCGCCCGGCGGCCACGCTGCTGGTCGTGGCCGGGCTCTATAAACCCGAGATGAAGATCGAAATCGAAGTGACGGCGAAGCGCCGCGCGTAATTCCGGAGTACGACTTGATGACCACC
>JANMAN010000686.1:0-3317 GCA_031359885.1 Tardiphaga sp.
TTCGCGGAAGCCTGCCGAACGGCGAAAGTCTGGGGCGTATTCTCGCTCACCGGCGAGCGCCATGAGGAGCACCCCAACAAGGCGCCCTATAACACGCTGATCCTGATGAACGACAAGGGCGAGATCGTTCAGAAATATCGCAAGATCATGCCGTGGGTGCCGATCGAGGGCTGGTATCCCGGCAATTGCACATATGTGTCGGATGGGCCGAAGGGCCTGAAGGTGTCGCTCATCATTTGCGACGACGGCAACTATCCGGAAATCTGGCGCGATTGCGCGATGAAGGGCGCGGAGCTGATCGTGCGCTGCCAGGGCTACATGTATCCGGCGAAGGACCAGCAGGTCATCATGGCGAAGGCCATGGCGTGGGCGAACAATTGCTACGTCGCGGTCGCCAACGCCACCGGCTTCGACGGCGTCTATTCCTACTTCGGCCATTCGGCACTGATCGGTTTCGACGGCCGCACGCTCGGCGAATGCGGCGAAGAGGAATACGGCATCCAATATGCGCAGATGTCGATGTCGTTGATCCGCGACGCGCGCCGCACCGGGCAATCGAACAACCACCTCTTCAAGCTGGTCCATCGCGGCTACACCGGCGTCATCAATTCCGGCGAAGGCGATCGCGGCATTGCGGCCTGCCCGTATGATTTCTATGCAAAATGGATCGCCGATCCCGAAGGCACGCGCGAGATGGTCGAGTCCTTCACGCGCACCACCATCGGCGTCGACGAATGCCCGATCGAGGGACTGCCCAACCAATCGACCGCGCATCGGTAGGGTGATTGAAAACGTCATTCCGGGGCGGGTTCGCCTCTTGGCGAACGCGAACCCGGAATCGTCTCATGTTCATATTGATGAGATTCCAGGTTCGCGCGCGCAAGAATGCGCTCGCGCCCCGGAATGACACCACGCAACATCACCGCCGCGCCAATCTGAAATACAACTCCGACAACCGACGCGGCAAATCCTCGACGCGATGCACCAGCATCGTGTTGCCTCGTCCGAAAATCCGCCCTGCCGCGCTCATGCCGCCGGGATCGAGCAAAACGCCGAAGCCGTCGATGCCGCGCGCCTTTAATCCTAGCGCCGCACGCCGCGCATCCTCGACCAACTCCTGCGGATCGACGACATCGACGTCGGATGGTTCTCCGTCCGTGAGCACGATGACAAGTTTCCGAAAGCTGCGCGCCGTGCCGATCGTCGCGCCGGCGTGACGGAGCGCCGTCCCGAGCCGCGTCGAGAGGCCCGGCGACAAGCCCGCAAGCCGCGCCATGCTCGCGCGATCGTAGGGCTCGCCGAATTGTTTGACGGCCGTCATTTGAACGTCGTCGCGCCCGTTCGAGGCGAACGCCAGCAAACAAAACGGATCGCCGACCGCGCTCATCGCCTCGGCAAGAACCGCGACCGCGAGCTGCTCGACGTCGAGGATCGACGCGCCGGAGGTCAGACGATCCCGCGTCGACTCCGATATGTCGATCAGAACCAGCACCGCCAGATCGCGGTGCTGCGTCGTCGTCGCGCGAAACACGCGCGGGTCGGGCTCCTGCCCGGTCGCGAGCGCGATACCCGCGTCGAGCATCGCGTCGATATCCAGATCGTGCCCGTCGAATTGCCGCTTCAGCCGCGTCGTGCGACCCACGCGGAGGCTGCCGACGAGGCGACGGATGCGCCCGCGCAACGCGTCGGCGCTTTCGAGCGCATCGTCAATTGATGCGGGATTGCCGGACTTCGCCGCGACCTCGCGCACCGTGGTCCAGTCCGGGCGCTCGACGCCATGCGCGCGGTCCCATTCCGGATAGCTCGCGATGACGACGCCGCGATCGGTCGGCGCGGTCGGCTTCGCGCGGCCCGTCTCGCCATCCGCATCTACCGCGTCCTGCTTGGCTTGTCCCTCGGTACGCATGGCATCGGTGAATAGTTCGAGCACATCGGCCGACGCGTCGGCATCGTCGCCGAAATCCCACAGGCCCATCCCGTCGTCGCGATAGATCGGCTCGACCACATATGTCTTTGGATTGAACTGCACCCGCATTTGGCCGAGGTCGTTGCCGAGCAGCATGCCGATCTCGCGGCTGATCGCGGGATCGCCGAGCCGCGCACCGGCACCCGCGAACATCCGGCGGCCTTTCGCGACGAAGCCGTCATCGTCGGCATAAGACGGATCGAACAGCGCGCGCGACAGCCGCGCCATCAAAATCGGCGCGGTCGCGACGCCGGACGGACGCGCAACGTGATAGGGCGACCACAATCTGTACAGCCCCGGGAAGCGCCGCATCGCCAACGCTTCGATCCGCGCGTCTTCGATCAGCCCGACCAACGCGACCTGAAGCGGCTTGAGCTTGCCCACAACAAAACGCGGCCCGCCCAGCACGAGATGCGCCTGCGCGTGCGCGGCCGCCGCGCGATACAGCGCCGGCGCAGCGTCGTCCGCGATGCCGCGATAAAGTTCGGGCAAGCGAATCAATTGTCCGGCAATCGCCGCGCGACGTTGCGGCGCATGCGCATCGTCGATCGGCAGGCTTCGCAGCAACGCTGGCGTGCCCCACAGCGCCGTGACGAAAGCTTTGGTGGCGCGCTCGGTTTCGGCAAATCCGATTTGCGACGATGCGCGGTTCAACAATTTCCGCGCAGCCGCGTCCTCCAGCGCGAAAAAGGCGCGGCGCTTGCGCGTATCGGCCGCGCCATGCTTGAGACCGGCCGCGATGAAGTTCTCGAACGTCGCGATATCGGCCGTCGCGAGCAATACGCCTGTTTGCGAAGCGACGATCTCCACGGATTCCGGCGCCAGCGCAGCCAGATTTATCATCGCGCGCCACCAGCGCTGATCATGCGACGCCATCATCAGTAACCGCCGCACGGTTGCCGATGCGTCGAGGCAAGCCGTCGCCGCCCGCGCACCGGCGTGGCGGCAAATATCGGTCGCAGCATTAGCTGCCGCGATCATCGGCGCGATGTCGTGACCCGGCGACAGAGCCTTGCCGATCTTGAAATAGGCGATGAGACACGACGCCCCGGCATTGACGTTCAGCAAAGCGAGCGCGCCGGCCGACCACGCGTCGATGTCGCCCGCATCGCGCGACGCAGCCAAATGATCGCGCGTATTTTCGAACGCCGGTCGCAACGCATCGCGACTCTGGATGAGCGCATGCAAGTGCCGCGTTGCAGTCCCGGCCGCCGCGGGCAATACGATGTCCGGCGCATCGAGCGTCATGGCAGGCAGGCTTCGATCGCAGCCCCCAGCGCTTCGCGAATGTCGGGGCTGTCGGTGATCGGCAGCACGATGCTCGACTGGATCGCCGCCCGCAGCGGCAGGC
>JANMAN010000690.1:0-2816 GCA_031359885.1 Tardiphaga sp.
TGAGTCAGTGCTTGAAGCATTGGCTGATTTGACCTTGTTAAATCATGCTCTGACCTAGATGGACCAACCGATGATCGAGACGACCACCACCGACCGCCGGGCGTTTCTGGCCGCTGCCGCAAGTGCTGCGCTGCTGGTGACGCTGCGGCCGGCGCAGGCGACGCCTGCTTCGATGAAGGCGGCGATCAACGACATCGTCAAAGGAGCCGCAGTCAGGCCTGGGCGGGTGAAGCTCGACGTGCCGCCTCTGGTCGAGAACGGCAACACCGTGCCGCTGACCGTGGCGGTCGAGAGTGCGATGACGGACAAAGATCACGTCGTGAGCATTCACATCTTCAACGAGAAGAATCCGCAGCCGAATGTCGGCAACTTTTATCTCGGCCCGCGCGCCGGACGTGCGCAGATCGCGACGCGCATGCGACTGTCCGATACGCAGACGATCATCGCCATCGCCAAATTGTCAGACGGCTCGTTCTGGTCCGACAGCACCGAGGTCGTCGTGACGCTCGCCGCCTGCACCGAGGAGGCGACCTGATGGCGTCCGCACTCATCAACGTTCCCGTCACGGCCAAGCGCGGCGACGTCATCGAGATCAAAACGCTCATATCGCATGTCATGGAGACCGGATTTCGTCATACGATGACGGGTGCCGTCATTCCGCGCAACATCGTCACGGACTTCTCGTGCCGCTACAACGGCGTAGAAGTGTTTCGCGCGGAGTTGTTCTCGGCATTCTCGGCGAATCCCTTCATCGCGTTCTTCACGACCGCGACCGAGAGCGGCACCTTCGAGTTTCGCTGGAGCGGCGACAACGGCTTTATCGAAACCGCGTCGGCCAGCATCACGGTCGCATGAGAACGATCGTCGCCTTGCTGGTGGCGACGACGCTCACGGCAGCGACGCTTACGACGTTTCGCGGCCGGGCATCGGAGATTCCGCAGGCCGACCGACGGTCCGGATCGACGTTCATGTCGCCGCAGACGCAGGCGATGCAAAACGACGACACCAGCAATCCCGGCATGCTGTGGGTGCTCGACGGCAACGCGCTGTGGGCGAAGAAAACCGGCATTGCCGATCGCGCCTGCATGGATTGCCATGGCGACGCGCGCCAGAGCATGCGAGGCGTCGCAACGAAATATCCCGCGTTCGATGAGGCGCTCGCCCGTCCGGTCGATCTCGAGCAACGCGTCAATCTGTGCCGCGTCAATCATCAGCAGGCGTCGCCGCTCGCCTATGAGAGCCGCGACCTGCTCGCGCTCACGGCGCTGATCGGCAATCAGTCGCGGGGCCTGCCGATCGCGCCCGGTGCCGATCCGCGCCTCGCGCCGTTCGTGGCGAAGGGACGCGAGTTGTTCATGCGCCGGCAAGGCCAGCTCAATCTCGGCTGCACCAATTGCCACGACGACAATTGGGACAAGCGGCTTGCGGGTTCGGCGGTGACGCAGGCGCACCCGACCGGCTATCCGCTGTATCGCCTTGAGTGGCAGGGGCTCGGCTCGCTGCAACGCCGGCTGCGCAACTGCATGGTCGGGATGCGCGCGCAACCTTACGAGGCCGATGCACCCGAGACCGTGGCACTCGAACTGTTTCTGATGTCGCGCGCGCAGGGCATGCCGATCGAGACGCCCGCCGTGCGGCCGTGACGGCGTAGGTAGCGGCGATCGTGCAACTCCCGTCTTGTGCGGCGTCGCCGACCGCCGCTATTGTGAGACGCGGTCGTCGCGATCCGACGCCGTCCTTCGCGCTCCGATGCCGTGGCGCGACATAGGCATGGCCGCCAAATCCCATTTCATGGGTGCGGCGGCTTGCGTTCGAGAGACAAAGGCTGCCACGCTCTTTCGTGGAGTCCGACATGAACCTCGACGCCTACCGGATTGCTTCCGAGCCGTTCTATCAAGCTGTCGGCGACGAGATCGCCATCTTCGAAGCGGCCTATTCCGAACGTCTGCCGCTGATGCTGAAAGGGCCGACCGGCTGCGGCAAGACGCGCTTCGTCGAGCACATGGCGTGGCGACTCAAACGACCGCTGATGACCGTCGCCGCCCACGAAGACATGACGGCATCGGACCTTGCCGGCCGCTATCTGCTCGAAGCCGGCGGGACGGTGTGGCACGACGGGCCGCTGACGCTCGCCGTCCGCCATGGCGCGATCTGCTACCTCGACGAGATCGTCGAGGCGCGGCAGGACACCACCGTGGTGATCCATCCTCTGACCGACGCGCGGCGCATCCTGCCACTTGAGAAGCACAACGAAATCGTCGCCGCGCATGCGGATTTTCAACTGACGATTTCCTACAATCCCGGCTATCAGAGCGCCGTCAAAGACCTTAAGGAATCCACCAAGCAGCGCTTTCTTGCGATCTCCTTCGACTATCCGTCCGCACCGATCGAGACCGCGATCGTGTCGCGCGAGTCGGGCGCCGACGCTGCGACAGCGGGTCTGTTGGTGACGATCGCGGAGCGCTCTCGCAATCTTCAAAACCACGGACTCGACGAGGGCGCATCGACGCGCATGCTGATCCATGCCGGGCGGTTGGTTCGCGCCGGCCTGCCGCTGCGGGCGGCGATCCAGTCGAGCATCGTGCTGCCGATCACCGACAGCCCCGACATTCGCGAAGCATTGGGGGCTGCGATCGAGGCCTGCCTGCCATGACGCTCGACGCGCCGGACATCGTATTGCCCGCGGCAGCCGGGACCGCGACGCGGCACTTGCAGGCACTTATCCAGAGTCGCGATGCGCTGCGACCGGCGTTCGAAAATACGCGCGACCATTTGGCCTTGTCTCGCGATGCAGGCGAAATCGACGCGTGGTCGGC
>JANMAN010000706.1:0-4983 GCA_031359885.1 Tardiphaga sp.
CTCACGCCATCGCAGACCGTCGGTCCGTTTTTCGCTTACGGGCTTGTCTCGGACGGGGCCTATGATTGGCCCGACGCGTTCTCGCATAATCTCGTTACCCCTGATGCCTCCGGCGAACGAATCCGAATCGTCGGCAACGTATTCGATGGCGACGGGGCGGCAGTGCCAGACGCGATGCTCGAAATCTGGCAGGCGGATTCGCAGGGCCGGTTCAACGATCCGCGCGACTCGCGCGCCGCAGCGAATGCGTCGTTCAAAGGCTTCGGCCGCACCGGAACGACGCCGGGCGGCGGTTATATTTTTGAGACGATCAAGCCGGGGCCGGTGCCGGGGCCGGACGGCGTACCGCAAGCGCCGCATGTGCTGATGGCGGTGTTCGCGCGCGGCATGCTGCTGCATCTGTTCACGCGGATTTATTTCGAGGGCGAAGCAGCGAATGCCGATGATGCCGTGCTGGCGCAGGTGCCGGCGGAGCGTGTCGCGACGTTGATCGCGAAGCGCGAACCGGATGGCGCGTTTCGTTTCGATATTCACCTGCAAGGCGAAAAGGAAACGGTGTTTTTCGAGGTTTGACGGAACCGCATTGGCTTCTTTTACCCGAACACCTCGACCTTCTCGCGCCGCGTGCTTAACTCCTGTTTGTGCCCGCGCGAAAAAAGACACCATCCCCCGATCTGTTGCCTGACATATTCACGCGCTGGTTCGCCGCGCGCGGATGGACCGCGCGCGATCATCAATTGGCGCTGCTGCAGAAGGCACGCGACGGTCGCCCGGCACTGCTGATCGCACCGACAGGTGCAGGCAAGACGCTGGCAGGTTTTTTGCCGACGCTGGTGGAGTTGGCGCCTCCCTTGGCCCCTCTTGGTGGCGAGAAGAAGCGCGGCCTCCATACGCTTTACATCTCGCCGCTGAAAGCCCTGGCGGTCGATATCGCCCGCAATCTCGAACGACCGATCTCGGACATGCAACTCCCGGTCAAGGTCGAGACTCGCACCGGCGACACGCCGGTCTCGCGCCGCGCGCGGCAGCGCCGGTTTCCGCCGGATATTCTTTTGACCACGCCCGAACAACTCGCCTTGCTGCTGGCCTCCGACGATGCGCCGTTTCTGTTTTCGTCGCTGAAGCGCGTGGTCCTCGACGAGTTGCACGCGCTGGTGACGTCGAAGCGCGGCGATCTCTTATCGCTCGGGCTCGCCCGGCTGTGGCGGCTCGCACCTGACATGCGCGTGACGGGCTTGTCGGCGACGGTGGCCGAACCTGAATCACTGGCGCGGTTTTTGGTGCCGCAGAATTTATCACCGCTCATTCCGGCGCAAGCGGGAATCCAGAGCAATATGATCAACACTGACGAGTCTGGGTCCCCGCTTTCGCGGGGACGAGCGGAAGAATCCGCCGACATCGTCATCGCGGGCGGCGCGGCGCAGCCGATCGTCGAAATGCTCGACACGAAAGAGCGCCTGCCGTGGGCCGGACATTCGGCACGTCATGCGCTGAACGAAATCTACGATCTCATCAAGGTCAACAAGACGTCTCTGGTGTTCGTCAATACGCGGATGCAGGCCGAGATGCTGTTTCAGGATCTGTGGCGAATCAATGACGACAACCTCGCCATCGCGCTGCATCACGGCTCGCTCGACGTCACGCAAAGACGCCGCGTCGAGGACGCGATGGCGGCCGGCAAATTGCGCGGCGTGGTGTGTACGTCCTCGCTCGATCTCGGCATCGACTGGGGCGACATCGATCTCGTCATCAATGTCGGCGCACCGAAAGGCGCGTCACGGCTGATGCAACGGATCGGCCGCGCCAACCATCGCATCGACGAGGCGTCACGCGCGGTGCTGATTCCCGCCAATCGTTTCGAAGTGCTAGAATGCGCGGTCGCGATCGATGCCGTCGCGGAGAATGCGCAGGACACGCCGCCCTTGCGCACCGGCGCGCTCGACGTCTTGGCGCAGCACATCATGGGATGTGCCTGCGGGACGCCGTTTCTATCGGCCGACCTTTACGACGAGGTTCGCACCGCCGCGCCCTATTCCGAATTGACGCGCGCTGATTTCGACGATGCCGTCGATTTCGTCGCCACCGGCGGCTATGCGCTGAAAATCTACGACCGTTTCGCGCGCATCAAGAAGGACAAAGAAGGCCGCTGGCGCGTGACCAATCCGAAAGTGCGACAAGCGTATCGGATGAATGTCGGCACCATCGTCGAAGCCTCGATGCTGAAGGTGAAGCTGGTGCGCGGCGGCGGCACGGGCAGCAAGCGCAAAGGTGCGACCGGCGCACTGGCGCGTGGCGGGCGAATGCTTGGCCAAGTCGAAGAGTATTTCGTCGAAAATCTCGTCATCGGCGACACCTTCGTGTTCGGCGGCGAGGTCGTGCGTTACGAGTCCCTCGTCGAGGATCAGGTTTACGTCTCACGCGCGACCGACGAAGACGCGAAGGTGCCGTCCTATGCCGGCGGCAAATTTCCGCTCTCGACCTACTTGGCGGAGCGCGTCCGCAAATTGCTCGACAACCGGCAGGCCTGGAGCGCCCTGCCTGATCAGGTCCGCGACTGGCTGTCGCTGCAAGCACATATCTCGACGGTGCCCGGCGTGCGCGAACTCGTCGTCGAAACGTTCCCTCGCGCCGACAAGCATTATATTGTTTGCTATCCGTTCGAAGGGCGGCTCGCGCACCAGACGCTCGGGATGTTGCTGACGCGGCGGCTCGAGCGCGCCCGCTTGCGGCCGCTCGGATTCGTCGCCAACGAATATGCCATCGCGGTGTGGTGTCTCGGCGATATCTCGCATCTCATTCGCCATGGCCGTCTCAACCTCGACGCGCTGTTCGATCCGGACATGCTCGGCGACGATCTCGAAGCCTGGCTTGCGGAATCCGCTTTGATGAAGCGCACGTTCCGCACCTGTGCGGTGATTTCGGGACTGATCAACCGGCGCTTCACCGGCGCGGAAAAATCGCGCAAGCAGGTGCTGTTCTCGACCGACCTCGTCTACGACGTGTTGCGCAAGCATCAGCCGGATCACGTGCTGCTGAGGGCCGCACGCGCCGATGCCGCGACGGGTCTGCTCGATATTCGCCGCTTGAGCGATATGTTGATGCGCATCCAGGGCCGCATCACGCATCGGGAACTCACGCGGGTGTCGCCGCTTGCGGTGCCGGTGATGCTCGAAATCGGCCGCGAAATGGTTTTCGGAGAAGCGTCCGACGATCTGTTGGCCGAAGCCGCGGACGAGTTGATTCGGGAGGCGATGGAACCGCCGGACCCGTAGGATGGGTTGCAGGAGGTGCAATCTTCGCACCGATTTGCGAAACCCGTCGCCCACACTGACGGGTTTCGCGAGGGCTCAACCCATCCTACAAGAACACCATGCACGCCGATTCGATTGCCGCCGAACAGACAGCCAATACCGTCACCATTTCAGGCGTCACACTGACGGCAGATCTGTCGGGCGCATTGTATTGGCACGACGAGCGTCTGCTAGTCGTATCCGATCTGCATCTTGAAAAAGGTTCCAGCTACGCGATGCGTGGCGTGTTGTTGCCGCCCTACGACACGATCGCCACGCTGGGCCGCTTGGGCGCGACGCTGACGCAATACGATCCCCGCACGGTGATCGCGCTCGGAGACTCGTTTCACGATCGCAACGCGCATGGCCGGCTGACGACGCCGGACCGCGGCGTGCTCGCAGCGCTACAAATGCGCCGAACCTGGATCTGGATTTCCGGCAATCACGATCCGGAATTGCCCGCCGATTTGGGTGGCGACGTCATGCAGGAAATGGCGATCGGCGGGCTTGCGTTCCGGCATGAGCCGACCGGCGCACATGGCGAGATTGCCGGGCATCTGCATCCCAAAGCGCGGGTCTCGACACGCGGACGCTCGGTCGAGCGGCGATGTTTCGCCTGCGACGGCGAGCGCGCGGTGATGCCGGCATTCGGCGCCTATACCGGCGGGCTCAACATCCGCGACAAGGCATTCGCGAAGATTTTCCAGACGATGGGCTTCGTCGCGCATGTGCTGGGCGACAAGCGACTGCATGCAATCGCTGCATCGCGGTGTTATTGAGGTTCTTGTTGTCATTGCGAGCCAGTGAAGTGCCAACCGTTGCCGGCTCTCACTGAGCGAAGCAATCCAGTTGTCTTTGAGACGTCGAAAAGACTGGATTGCTTCGTCGCTTTCGTTTCTCGAAGACAAGAAACTCAACTCCTCGCAATGACGAAGAACGCTACTCAATCTCTGCGAAACACCACCGACGCCATCCAACCCGACATCAACGCCATGAACGCCGTAGCGAGGCCGTACAGCAGCCCGTTTTGACGTGCTGCGGTAGCGATGAACTGCTCGAACCCGACCTTGACGATCTCGAACGAGGTCTCGGTGCGCGTCACCAACTCGCCCTTGGACAACAACTTGATCTCAATTTCGTAATTTCCGATCGGCACTTCGGCGGGCAGCGGAATGCCGGTGCGAAACAGCGTCGGTGTCAAAAACGTCACCGCGGATGTGGACTCGCGATACAGGCCGTGCTCGCCACGGAGCCGCACGAAAGCCGAGCGAAACGGGTCGCTCGGCACTACGTCGGCGTAGTCAGTTCCGACCCGTTGGGTCAGCAGGATGTTGGTCATGCCGAGTTGCTGCCGCCGCTGCACCTCGGGTGAGGCGATGGCTGCAAAGGGCCTGTTCGCGAACACCGCGAGATAGGACGGCACCTGCAAAAACTGTCGCGAATCCGTGTTGATCCAGATGCCGAATTTGCGCTCCTTGCGCCGCGTCACCATGTCCGCGCGCGGCCCCGACACCGTGACGACGAGATCGTAGCCACTGCGATCTTGCGGCGCGTCGGCATCCTTCTCGATCGAGCCGAACAGCACCAGTTCTTCGCCCGAATAATTCGGCGTTACGGTGACGCGATGGTTCGACACCGACACAATCAGGCGTTCGGCCTGCGCCGCGCTCGTGCCGAGCAGCATCGCCAGAAC
>JANMAN010000412.1:0-6874 GCA_031359885.1 Tardiphaga sp.
AAGTCCGCGGCCGACGCCATCGGCACCGCCGCGTAGAAATCCGACCAGCGCCGCCAGCGCAATCGCTGCGACGAAGCCGTCGAGTCGATCGAGCAGCCCGCCATGGCCGGGAATGATGTTGCTGGAATCCTTCACATCGAAGCGGCGCTTGACGGCGGATTCGAACAGATCGCCGGCCTGCGAAATAACCGACAGCGCTGCCGCCAGCAACAGCAGCGGCACCAGCCGGCCCTGCCCCGCCGCAGCGAAACCCGCCGCCACCAAAAGGCTCAGGACGAAGCCGCCGATCGCGCCGGCCCATGTTTTGTTCGGTGAGATAAGCGGCGCGAGCTTCATGCCGCCGATGCTCTTGCCCGCGAAATAACCGCCGATGTCGCTGGCCCAAACCACCGCTAGCACCAACAGGAGGGCGACGAAGCCGTACTCGATATCGCGTCGAACGATGAGCGAGCCGACCAACGCCGCGCCTGCATACGAAGCGCCGAGCACGATCCAGCCGGTGCGCGTTTGCGCAGACGCAGTCCTCACAATCAACAGCCATTCGACGAACAGCCCGATCGCGTCGGGCACGACGAGAGCCGCCCAGATCCAGCCGCCGGACCAGGCCGCGACGATGGCGAGAGGAATGAGAACGAGCGCCACGCCGATCCGCGTCAGCAGATTGCGCGATCCGCTTTGGTGCGGTCGGGCGCGACCGTCGGGCGCGGTGCTCACGAAGCGGATTTCGCGGCCAGCCCGCCGAACCGACGCTCGCGCGTATTGTATTCGGCGATCGCGCCTTCCAGCGCGGCCTTGTCGAAATCCGGCCAGTGGATCGGGACGAACACCAATTCGCTATAGGCGGCCTGCCACATCAGAAAGTTCGACAGCCGCTGTTCGCCGGAGGTGCGGATGATCAAATCCGGATCGGGAATGTCCGGCGCGTCGAGGTAGCGGCCGAGCGTCTCCGGCGTGATCGATGCGACGTCGCGCGTGCCATCCGCGACCTCTTGCGCTAGCCGCTGCGCAGCGTTGGCGATCTCTTTGCGCGAGCCGTAATTGAACGCGACGACGAGAGTCATCTTGGTGTTGCCGCGCGTCAGATCTTCGGCTTCGCCGAGCAGCGCCCGGATGTCGGGCTCGAGATCGTGCCGCTCGCCGATCACGCGGACGCAGACGCCGTCGCGGTGCAGCGTCGCCAGATCGTTGCGAATGAAACGGCGCAACAGCCCGAACAGATCGCCGATCTCGCTCGCGGGCCGCGACCAGTTCTCCGACGAAAACGAAAAGATCGTCAGCGTGTGGATACCGAGTTCGCCGGCGGCGCGAACGACGCGACGCAACGCCTCGACGCCTCGGCGGTGACCTTCGGTGCGTGGCAAGCCGCGCGCGGCGGCCCAGCGTCCGTTGCCGTCCATGATGATGGCGACATGCGCCGGCACATCGGCTGGCTCAGTCTCTCGCGGTGCGGGCGCTGCGGCATACGACATGGTCATTTCCTGGCGCGCTGTCCCTGAGACGAGAATCCCGCCGACAATGTCAAATTACGCGAAATCGCTGGATCGGGAAACCGGCACTCCTGTGCTAGCAGATGCACCATCGGCGCTGCACCTGAAAGAGTGACGAGGCAGTTCATCTCGCGCACTCAGACGGTGAGAATTTCGCGTTCCTTGGCGTTCAGCATCTGGTCGATCTCGCCGATCGTTGCGTCGGTCGCCTTCTGGACGTCGCCGGCCTGGCGCTCCTGATCGTCCTCGGAAATCTCGTGCGCCTTTTCCAACTTCTTCAACACATCGAGCCCGTCGCGGCGGACGTGGCGGACCGCGACCTTGGCGGCTTCGGCATATTTATGCGCGACCTTGACGAGGTCCTTGCGGCGTTCCTCGTTCAATTCGGGAATACGCAGGCGCAAGACCTGGCCTTCGGTGGCGGGGCTGAGGCCAAGGTTGGAATCGACGATGGCTTTCTCGACGGCCTTGACCATCGACTTGTCCCAGACCTGGACGGACAGCAGGCGCGGCTCCGGCACGCTGACGGTCGCAACCTGATTGAGCGGCATGTGGCTTCCGTAAGCTTCGACCTGCACCGGCTCCAGCATCGACGCCGAGGCGCGGCCGGTCCTGAGACCGCCGAGTTCGTGCTTGAGGGCCGCCGTCGCACCCTGCATCCGCCGTTTCAGATCGTTGATGTCGAAAGTCGCCGACGCCATGCCGCTCTCCTGTTTGGGTCGTAAATTATCCAGCCACGATGGTGCCGTTGCCGGTGCCGTTGAGCACCGCACTGATCGAGCCCGGCTCCGCGATCGAGAAGACGATGATCGGTAGTGCCGTCTCGCGCGCCAGCGCAAAGGCCGTTGCGTCCATCACCTTGTAGCCGCCTTCCAGCGCCTGCGAATGGGTCAGACGGTCGAACCGCGTCGCGGTCGGGTCTTTCTTCGGATCGGCACTGTAGACGCCGTCCACATTGGTCGCTTTCAGCACCGCCTGCGCGCCGATCTCGCTCGCGCGTAACACGGCCGTGGTGTCGGTGGTGAAGAACGGATTGCCGGTACCGCCGGCGAGCAAAACGATGCGACCCTCGGACATGTAACGCATCGCGGCACCGCGCGTGAACAGTTCGCAGACCTGCGGCATGACGAACGAACACAGCGTCTTCGCAGGCGCGCCGCGACGCTCCAGCGCCGCCTCGAAGGCCAGACAGTTCATGACGGTGGCGAGCATGCCCATGGTGTCGCCGGTCGGGCGCGACACGCCTCGCGACGACACTTCGACGCCCCGGAAGATGTTGCCGCCACCGATGACGACGGCGACTTCGACCCCGAGTTCGGTCACCGCGACGATGTCGCCCGCGATCCGATCGATCGTCGGCTGGTCGATCCCGAAAGGCTGCGATCCGGCGAAATACTCGCCGGACAGCTTGATGACGACGCGACGATACATCGGTTGACCCATGACGTCCTCGCTCCCTCGTCGCTCGTTGCAGTCTGGAACAAATCGCCAAACGGCAATCGGTTCAACGAAGCCGGCTCAACCTTGTCCGGCCGCTGCTGCGACTTCCGCCGCGAAATCCGACTCCTGCTTGTCGATGCCTTCGCCGAGCGCGTAACGAACGAAGCCAGTCAGCTTGACCGGCGCGCCGACCTTGCCTTCGGCTTCCTTGACGGCCTGGGCGACCGACTTCGCGTTGTCGTGGATGAAAGCCTGATCGAGCAAGCAGACTTCCTTGTAGTAGGTCTTGAGGCCGTTCTCGACGATCTTCTCGATCATCGCCTCGGGCTTGCCCTGCTGCCGATACTTGTCGGCCATCACGTCTTTTTCGCGGGCGACGACAGCGGGATCGAGCGCCGAGGACTCCAGCGCGAGCGGGTTGGTCGCCGCGACATGCATCGCGATCTGTCGGCCGAGCGTCGTCAGTTCGTCGACGCTGCCGGTCGATTCCAACGCCACGATGACGCCGATCTTGCCGGCGCCGTCGACGACCGCATTGTGCATGTAGCTCGCGACGACGCCGCTCGACACTTTCAGTTCGGCGGCCCGACGCAGCGTCATGTTCTCGCCGATGGTGGCGATGGCATCCGCGATTGCGCGCTCGACGGTGAACTCGCCGACTTTGGCGGCCTTGATGGCTTCGACATCCGGGCCGACCTTGAGCGCGACCTGCGCGATCATCTTGACGAGGCCTTGGAACTGCTCGTTGCGGGCAACGAAGTCGGTCTCGGAGTTGACCTCGACGACGACACCCTTCGGACCTGCGGTCACAGCACCGATCAGACCCTCGGCGGCGACGCGGCCGGCCTTCTTCGCGGCCTTCGAGAGGCCCTTCTTGCGCAACCAGTCGATCGCGGCCTGCATATCGCCGTCGTTCTCGGACAGCGCCTGCTTGCAATCCATCATGCCGACGCCAGTGGTTTCGCGAAGATCCTTGACCATCGCTGCGGTAATCGTTGCCATCGTGAACGTCCTTTGCCTGTCAGGGCAAATGGCGACGCAGCTTTCGCCACCTCGCCATCGCCGTCAGGAATTCAAAAAAGAGATTTGAAGAGGAAGCGGCGCCCGGATAACCAGCCGCGCCGCTTCTGATCTTACGCGGCCGATTACTCGGCTTCCGCGGTCATTGCCTTAGCCTGCGCCACCCAGCCGTCGGCACGCGCCGGCAGGCCGACTTCTTCGCCGATGTGGTGGGCGGTGTCGTGGTTGAGTTCGGCGAGCTGCCAGAAGTGGAAGATGCCGAGGTCGTTGAACTTCTTCTCGATCTCGCCGGACACGCCGCTGAGCTTCTTCAGGTCGTCGGATGCGCCGCGCGGACCGGCAAGGCCCTGGAAGCCTGTCGGAGCCGGTGCGGCCGGCAATTCTTCACGCATCGGAGACGACGACGCGCCGATATCGTGACCGGAATCGCCCTGGGCGCGCGAGATGCCGTCGATGACGGCGCGGGCGATCAGGTCGCAATACAGCGTCAGCGCACGGCCTGCGTCGACATTGCCCGGCTCCTCATAAGTGATGCCCTTGGGGTCCGAATTGGTATCGACGATCGCCGCGACCGGGTTGCACAGACGCTGGGCTTCCTGGATCGCGATGTCTTCTTTGTTGGTGTCGATGACGAAGATCAAATCGGGCAGACCGCCCATGTCCTTGATGCCGCCCAGCGAACGGTCGAGCTTGTCGCGCTCGCGCTGCAGCGTCAGGCGCTCTTTCTTGGTGTAGGACGACGCATCGCCCGAATTGAGCACCTCGTCGAGATGACGCAGCCGCTTGATCGAACCGGAGATGGTCTTCCAGTTGGTCCGCGTGCCGCCGAGCCAGCGCGAATTGACGAAGTACATCGCCGAGCGCTTGGCGGCTTCGGCGACGACGTCCTGCGCCTGCCGTTTGGTGCCGACGAACAGGATGCGGCCGCCCTTGGCGACGGTATCGCTGACGGCCTTGAGCGCGGTGTGCAGCAACGGCACGGTCTGCGCGAGATCGATAATGTGGAAGTTGTTGCGGGCACCGAAGATGTAATCCGCCATCTTCGGATTCCAGCGGTGCGATTGGTGGCCGAAATGGACGCCAGCTTCGAGAAGCTGACGCATAGAAAATTCAGGAAGCGCCATAGGTTTATTCTCCGGTTGGTTCCTCCGGAAACGTGTGAGCGTCAAGGCGTCAACAGGAATATCCTGCCTCGGCCCGGATGCCACCGGACGGCTGTTTAGGCCATGTTTCCGTGTGAGATAGCGCGCTGTATAGCCGGATTCTTGCGGGAAGCAAGGCAAAACGGGGGTGGCGATGCTTGGCTGTCCCGTTCTGATCCGGACTGAACGCATTCCCGTTTACGGAAGCGGACACCGGCGACACAATCTCTAATTGAGATCAGGAGTTCTCAGGTCGTCATTGCGAGCTGGATCGACGTCGGCCCCTTCGCCGACGTCGATCCCTGCGAAGCAATCCATTATTCCGTTAAAGGCCTGGATCGCGTCGTCGCGGCGTTCCTCGAAGGCGAGGAACTGGCTCCTCGCAATGACAATCAGAAACGCATGACGCTCGGGAGCTATTTCCTCCAGCCTCTAAAACAACGACCATGACGAAAACATCGGCTGAACGACTGGTCGTATGCATCGATAATTCAGGCTACGGCGCATCGTTGGACACGCGTAAAATCTACATGGCATTGCACGATGCCGCTGCCGAGACGCAAAATATGCTGCGGGTCATCGATGGATCGGGCGAAGACTATCTGTATGACAAAACCTTATTTCGTTCGCTGAGCCCGCGCCTGCTCCGCGATCCACGCTTCCTGAAACGGATCGAGCAGGCGCGAAACAGCCTACGTGCCGGACGAGGCGTTGCGATCGAGGATGTCGATATCGAGTAACGATCGTAGGATGGGTTGAGCCAGGTCGCGCTGGCGCGACTTGGCGAAACCCGTCGACCTTCACGATGGTATCGCTGCGCTCCACCCATCCTACAACATGAGCAATCCCTAAAGCGTCTCGACCTGCTCGACGCCTTGGACGGCCTTGAGCGCGCCGGCGATTTGCGGCGAGACCTGAAACCGTCCGTCGAGCTTGAACTCGACCTCGGTCTGCATGTCGAGACGCAGCACCAGCGAGACATCGCCGCCGCCGCTGCCGCCGGTCATCGACGTCAGCCGCTTGGCGATCGAGTCGAGCGGCTTGGTATCCTTTACGACGATCCGCAACCCCTTCTGCGTCTTGGCCGCGGCCGCATCGAGCGGTTCGGCGTTGATGATGCGCGCGCGTACATCTTCGCCCTGCAATTCCGCACCGAGCTGGAGCAATACCGCAGCGCCCGGCTCCATGACGTCGCGGAATTGCGCGAGGCCTTCGGAGAACACGATTGCCTCGAAATGGCCGGTTGGATCGGACAGCCCGAAGATACCCATCTTGGTCCCGGTTTTGGTGCGCCGCTCCATCCGCGTCACAACCGTCGCCGCCACCTTGCCGGCCGTCGCGCCAGATTTCACCGCACGCGAAAACTCCGCCCAAGACTGCACGCGCAAGCGCTTCAAGGCGGTCGCGTAGTCGTCGAGCGGATGGCCCGACAGAAAGAAACCGATCGCGTCATATTCGCGGCGCAGACGATCGGCCGGCAGCCAGGATTCAAGCTGCGGCAGCATGATCGTCGGCGCGTCCGCCATACCGCCGAACATGTCGTTCTGACCCATCGTCGCGGCGGAATGCGCGCGCTGGCAGGCCGCGAGAATGGCTTCCGCGCCGCCGAAAACGCGCGCGCGATTGGCGTCGAGCGTGTCGAATGCACCGGCCGCAGCGAGGCTTTCGATGACGCGCTTGTTGATCGCGCGCGGATTGACCCGTGCGGCGAAATCCGCGAGCGACGTGAACAGCCCGTCCTTGCGCGCCGCCACGATCAAATCGACTGCCTGCCCGCCGACGCCT
>JANMAN010000720.1:0-6676 GCA_031359885.1 Tardiphaga sp.
GGCATGCGCCAGCTCGGCGGGGCCGGTGTTGCGGGTCAGGCCGAACAGCGCGCCGCGCACGTCCGGATTCCAATAGGGCGCGCCGAGGCCGACAAAGGCAGGCACGAGATACACCGACTGCGCCGGATCGGATTGCGCGGCGAGCGGTCCTGTCTCGGCAGCGTTCTTGATGAGGCCGATGCCGTCGCGCAGCCATTGCACCGCAGAACCGGCGACGAAGATCGAACCTTCCAGCGCATAGGTCGTGACGCCGTCGAGCCGGTAGGCGATCGTGGTCAAGAGCTTGTTGTGCGAGACGACCGGCTTGGTGCCGGTGTTGAGCAGCGCGAAACATCCCGTGCCGTAGGTCGATTTGATCATGCCCGGCGTGAAGCAGGCCTGGCCGATGGTCGCGGCCTGCTGGTCGCCGGCAATGCCTCTGATGGCGATGGAGCCGCCGAACAGATGCGGCTCGCTGTCGCCGAAATGCGACGATGAATCCTGCACCTGCGGCAGCATCGCGCGCGGCACGCGCAGCAGCGCGAGCAGGTCGTCGTCCCAATCGTGGGTGTGAATGTTGTAGAGCAGCGTCCGCGACGCGTTGGTGGCGTCGGTGGCATGGACGCGGCCGCCGGTGAGCCGCCACAGCAGGTAACAATCGACGGTGCCGAAGGCGAGTTCGCCGCGCTCGGCGCGGGCGCGCGCGCCGGGGACGTGATCGAGCAGCCACGCGATCTTGGTGCCGGAAAAATACGGATCGACGATGAGGCCGCTGCGCGCCGACACCAACGGCTCGTGGCCGTCGGCTTTCAAGCCTGCGCACGCCTCGGCGGTGCGGCGGTCCTGCCAGACGATGGCGCGGTGGATGGCCTGGCCGGTGGCGCGGTCCCACACGATCGTGGTTTCGCGCTGATTGGTAATGCCGATCGCAGCGATGTCTTTCGCGGCGAGACCGGCTTTCGCCATCGCCTCGCGGCAGGTTTGCAGCGTCGAGGTCCAGATGTCCTCGGGTTCGTGCTCGACCCATCCGGACGCGGGGAAATGTTGCGGGAATTCCTGCTGCGCGATCGCGGCGATCGAGATGTCGTCGTTGAACACGATGGCACGCGAGGAGGTGGTGCCTTGATCGATGGCGAGGATGGCGGGCATGCTCTTCCTTTCTTCCCTCTCCCCTTGTGGGAGAGGGTGCCTGAGCGAAGCGAAGGCGGGTGAGGGGGCTCGACTTCCAGACGCGCCCCCTCACCCGTCCCGCACTTCGTGCGGTCCACCCTCTCCCACCACGCGATGCAAGAGCATCGCTCGGGGAGAGGGAAGAAAGAGCCCCGGAATGACGAACTCTACTTGATCAGCCCGCCATATCCGGTGACGCGCGTGAGGTGATAATCGGTGTCGCCGAAGGTGTTCTCGATCATCGACAGCCGCTTGAAGTAATGGCCGATCTTGTACTCCATCGTCATGCCGACGCCGCCATGAAGCTGGATCGCTTGCTGGCCGACGAAGCGCAACGACTTGCCGATCTGCACCTTCGCCGCTGCGACTGCGTTGGCGCGCTCTTTCGCATCGTCGAAGTCGGCGGCCATGGTCGCGAACATCGCCATGCTGCGGGCCTGTTCGAGATTGACGAACATGTCCGACGCGCGGTGCTGCAACACCTGAAAGGTGCCGATCGCGACGCCGAATTGAGTGCGGGTCTTGAGGTACTCGACGGTGGACTTCAGCGACTCGTCCATCGCGCCGACGGCCTCGGCGCAGAGCGCGATGCGCGCGTCGTCGACGACCTGTTCGATCAGCGGCAGCGCGTCGTCGGGATTGCCGATCGCCGCATCCGCGCCGATTTCGACGCCCGAGAAGGTGATGTCGGCGGCGTGCAGCGCGTCCTGCGTCGCATAGCCCTTGATCGTCACGCCCTTGGCGTCGGCCGGCACCAGAAACACGCCGATGCCGTTGCGGTCGCGCTGGCCGCCGCCGGTGCGGGCGGTCACGATCAGCGTATCCGCCGACGCGCCGTTGAGAACGACGAATTTCTCGCCGTCGAGCGTCCAGCCATTGCCGGTTTTCTTGGCGGTGGTCGCGACGTCGGCGAGGTCGTAGCGCGAGTTCTTCTCGAGCTGCGCGAAGGCAAACGTTTTGCTGCCGTCGATGATCGAGGGGATATGCGCGGCCTTCTGTTCGGCCGAACCGCCGCGCCGCAAGAAGCCGCCGCCGAGCACGACGGTCGGCAGATACGGCTCTAGCATCAGCGCGCGGCCGAGCGATTCCATCACGATCATGGTTTCGACGGCACCGGCGCCGAAGCCGCCATCGTCTTCGGTGAAGGGCAGGCCGAGCAAGCCCTGTTCGGCGAGCTTGGCCCACACCGTCTTGCTCCAGCCGCCCTTTTCGGTCGCGTATTTCTTGCGCTGCTCGAAATCGTAGGAGGTCTTCAGCAGGCCGTCGACGCTGTCCTTGAGAAGGCGTTGCTCCTCGGAGAGATCAAAATCCATTGTGGTGTTTTCCTGTATCGAGAAGGCTCGCGTCGATGAAATCGTCGCCTTGAATGTCTGTGGTGCCGCGGGCGTCACCTCTCCCCCGTTCTTTACGGGGAGAGGTCGGAGACCGAGCGAAGCGAAGGGCTCCGGGTGAGGGGCCTGGCAAAGCGCAAACGCGAATTCAGCGTGCGCGGATCGCCCGCCCCTCACCCCGACCCTCTCCCCGCAAGAGCGGGGAGAGGGAGAAGCAGATCAAAGCCCGAGCACCGCCTTGGCGATGATGTTGCGCTGGATCTCGTTGGAGCCGCCATAGATCGAGACCTTGCGGTAGTTGAAATACCCAGGTGCGATCTGCGTGGTCCAATCGGCCATCTCGTTGCTGCCGTCCTCGTCGTCCGATGCGAAAGGCGCGGCGAACGGGCCGATCACGTCCATCAACAATTCGGTCGTGGCCTGCTGGATGTCCGAGCCCTTGATCTTCAGGATCGAGGACGCCGGATCGGGGCGGCCCTTGCCGTGCTTGCCTTCGTTGGCGACGACGCGCATTTGCGTCAGCTCCAGCGCTTTCAGCTCGATCTCGATGGAGGCCAGCTTCTCGCGGAATTTCTGGTCGTCCATGACCGGCTTGCCGCCGGACTGCACGCTGGACGCCAATTCCTTAATGCGACGGATGCGCTCCTTCGATGCGCCGACGCGGGCGATGTTGGTGCGCTCGTTGCCGAGCAGGAATTTCGCGTAGTCCCAGCCTTTGTTTTCTTCGCCGACCAGATTATGCGCGGGCACCTCGACGTCGTCGAAGAACACCTCGTTGACTTCCACGCCGCCGTCGATGGTCTGGATCGGACGCACCGTGATGCCGCGCGACTTCATGTCGATCAGCAGAAAGGAAATGCCGGACTGCTTCTTCGCGGTCGGGTCGGTGCGGACCAGACAGAAGATCCAGTCGGCGTGCTGCGCCAGCGTGGTCCAGGTCTTCTGGCCGTTGACGATGTAGCTGTCGCCCTTCTTCTTGGCGGTGGTCTTGAGCGAGGCCAAGTCGGAGCCGGAGCCGGGCTCGGAGAAACCCTGGCACCACCAATCGTCGAGATTGGCGATGCGCGGCAAATAATACTTCTTCTGCTCTTCGTTGCCGAAGGTGAGGATGACCGGGCCGACCATGTTGACGCCGAACGGCAGCGGCGGCGCCGCCTGGGCCATCTGCAATTCTTCGTTAAAGATATATTGCTGCACGGGGGTCCAGCCGGTGCCGCCATCTTCCTTCGGCCAATGCGTCACCGCCCAGCCCTTTTTGTTCAGGATGCGGGTCCAGTCGACGAGGTCCTGCTTCGAGGTGTGGCGGCCCTCGCGCAGCTTCTGCTTCATCGCGGGCGGGACGTTGTCGTTGAAGAACGCGCGGACTTCGTCACGGAAGGCGAGTTCGTCCTTGCTGAGGCTGAGATCCATGGGGAGGACTCCTTGTTGGGTTTAAGTTGGCCCCGTCACCCTGAGGTGTGAGCTGCGCTTGCAGCGAGCCTCGAAGGGCGACGGATGTTCATCTGTCTTCGCCGTCGTCCTTCGAGGCTCGGCGCGAAAAGCGCCTCGCACCTCAGGATGACGGCGCGCGTGTCTTAATGCACGATCTCGAGCAAGCCTGCCGAGCCCATGCCGCCGCCGACGCACATGGTGACGACCGCGTATTTCGCCTTGCGGCGACGGCCTTCGATCAGTGCGTGACCGGCGAGGCGCGCGCCGGACATGCCGTAAGGATGGCCCACCGAAATAGCGCCGCCATTGACGTTGAGCTTCTCCGGATCGATGCCGAGCTTGTCGCGGCAATACAGCACCTGCACCGCGAAGGCCTCGTTCAATTCCCAGAGGTCGATGTCATCGACGGTGAGGCCGTGACGCTTCAAGAGACGCGGCACCGCGAATACCGGGCCGATGCCCATCTCATCCGGCTCACAACCCGCCGAGACGAAGCCGCGGAAGATGCCGAGCGGCTTGAGGCCCTTCTGCGCGGCAAGCTTGTCGCTCATAATGACCGTCGCCGATGCGCCATCGGACAGTTGCGAAGCGTTGCCGGCGGTGATGGTGAAACCATCGCCGCGCACCGCCTTGAGGCTGGAGAGGCCCTCGGCAGTGGTTTCCGGACGCGGGCCTTCATCCTTCGACAGCGTGATGTCCTTCATCGTGACTTCGCCGGTGGCCTTGTCGGCGACGCCCATCTTGGTCGTGATCGGAGCCAATTCGTCGTTGAACTTGCCGCCCTGTTGCGCGGCCGCCGTGCGGCGCTGGCTTTCCAGCGCGTACTCGTCCTGGCGTTCGCGCGAAATGCCGTAACGCTTCGCCACCGTCTCGGCGGTGTCGAGCATAGGCATGTAGACGTCCTTCTTGATCGCGACCAGTTCGGGATCGACCAGATGGAATTTGTTGGCGTGATCGTTCTGCACGAGGCTGATCGATTCGCCGCCGCCGCCGATCGCGATCTCGACGCCGTCGAAGATCACCGACCGTGCCGCGAGCGCGATCGCTTGCAGGCCCGAGGCGCATTGACGGTCGATCGTGGTGCCGCCGGCCGTCACCGGGATGCCGGCGCGGAGCAGCGCCTTGCGGGCGATGTTGCCACCGGTCGAACCCTGCTGAAGGGCGGCACCCATCACCACGTCCTCGATCTCTTTCGGGTCGAGCTTGGCGCGCTTCACGGCGTGCTCGATGGCATGGCCGAGCAGCGTCGCGCCTTCGGTGGCGTTGAGCGCGCCGCGATAGGCTTTTCCGATGGGCGTGCGGGCGGTGGAGACGATAACGGCTTCGGTCATGAGCGACCTCCTGTTGCGGTTTTTTGGTCTTGCGATTGGTTCTGCGATGGAAAGACGGACGGCTGGTGCTGACGCAGTTCGTGGCGGGACAGTTTGCCGACCGGCGTGCGCGGCAATTCGGAAACGAATTCGAGGGCAGTGGGCAGTTCGTGCTTGCCGAGCTTGCCCGACAGGAAATCACGTAAGTGGTCCACAGTGAAAGCGGAAGCGTCTTTTTTCAAGGTCACGAAGGCTTTAGCGGCCTCGCCGCGATAGGCGTCGGGAATGCCGATGACGATCACCTCCTGCACGGCGGGGTGGGTGTAGATCGCCTGTTCGATCATCTGCGGATAGACGTTGAAGCCGCCCGAGAGGATCATATCCTTCTTGCGATCGACGATGAAATAATAGCCGTCGTCGTCACGGTAGCCGATGTCGCCGGTGAGAAACCAGTCGCCGACGAACGCGGTAACGGATTCCTGCGGCCTCTTCCAGTAGCCGCGCGTGACGTTCGGCCCGCGAATGCGGATTTCGCCGGTCTCGTTGTCGCCCAGCACCTTCGTGGAATCGTCCGCCGAGACGATATCCATCTCGATGCCGGGCATCGCGACGCCGATCGAGCCGGATTTGTCCGGACCGGTCACCGAATGCGACGTGCCCGCGCCGCAGGTCTCGGTCATGCCCCAGCCGCTCTTGAGTTTGAGGCCGGTCTTGCGCTGGAATACGGTTGCGATCTCGACCGGCAAGGGCGCGCCGCCGGAGCCTGCAACGATCAGCGACGACAGGTCGCGGCTTTCGATGTCGGGCAAATTGGCGATCGCGATCCACATCGTCGGCACGCCCGGAAACACCGTCGCGCGTTTGACCTCGATGTCGCGCATCACGGCCTCGACGTCGAACCGCTGGTGAAGCGAAATCGTGTCGCCGACCTCGATGGCGCGAATGAGAATGACGAGCAGCGCGTATATATGAAACAGCGGCAGCACGCAGATGACGCGCTCGCCTGCGTCGCCGCGCGCCAGGCGGCTCGGCTGGCCCCAGAGATTGAACTGGTGCGACGCCGCCATCAGATTGCCGTGGCTCAGCATCGCGCCTTTGGGCAAGCCTGTCGTGCCGCCGGTGTATTGCAGCACGGCGACGTCATCGACGGCGATCGTTGGCCACGCGGTGGGTTGCTCTACGCCGGCGGCAAAGGCGGTCCATGTCACGATGCGGGGATCGGCGGGCAGCGGCAGCGTCGCGTTGCCGACGTCACCCCAGTCGGTGTCGGTGCAGACGATCAGCCGGTCGAGCAGGCCGCGGTCGAGGAATTTCAGCGCCATCGGCAACAGCGTCGCGAGGTTGCTGGTGACGAGAATGCGCGCGCCGGAATCGGTGAGCTTGTGGGACAGCGCGATCTCGCCGTCGAGCGCGGACAGATGCACGACCCGCGCGCTGGCTTTCAATGCGCCGAAG
>JANMAN010000735.1:0-2763 GCA_031359885.1 Tardiphaga sp.
GTCGCGCTGGGCCCCGGACCTTAGTTCCGCTGACGCTCCACCCGTCCGGGGAAGGGCGAGGGAGCGGGTCGACGCGGTCAATAGCGCTCGAAACCCAAGGTCACGGGCTGAAGATCAGCACGAGGTAGACGAAGAACATCACGAGGTGCACCGCGCCCTCCAGCATGGTGGTGCGCAGGCCCGAGAACGTGATGGTGCTCAGGATCAGCGTCACGACGAGCAGCGTCATCTCGGTGGGGGCGAGGCCCAGCACCACTGTCTGGCCCGAGACGAGGCCGACGACGAGCACCGCCGGGACCGTCAGGCCCACCGTCGAGGTCGCGGCACCCAGACACAGGTTGATCGCCCGCTGCAGCTCGTTGCGCGCGACCGCCTTGAGGGCGCTGATCCCCTCCGGCGTGAACACGATGGCGGCGATGAGGACGCCGCCGAGGGCCGAGGGTGCCCCGAGTGCCGCGATGCCGTGGTCGAGGATCGCCGCCAGGCTCTTCGAGAGCAGCACGATCGGCAGGATGTTGGCGATGAGAAGCGCCGTATGCGTCAGGATCGATCCGCCCGGGGCGGTTCCGTGCGCCGCGGGTTCCGCCGTCGAGGTGGCGGCGCTCTCGCCGGCATGGACGAAGAAGCTGCTGTGGCGGCCGGTCTGGATCAGGAGGAAGATCGCGTAGAGCGACACGGTGAAGACCGAGAACGCGATGGATTGCATCGGCGTGAGAGTCCCGCCGCTCGTCGAGGTCGTGAAGTTCGGGATGATCAGCGCGATCGTGGTGAGCGGGATGATCACCGACAGGAAGGCGGAGGCGCCCTGGAGGTTGTAGGATTGCTGGTGGTAGCGCAGGCCGCCGATGAGGAGGCCGAGGCCGACGAGGCCGTTCATCACGATCATCAGGACCGCGAACATCGTGTCCCGGCCGAGCGTCGGCGCGGCCTTGGCCGAGAGCATCACGGCCGAGACCAGCACCACCTCGATGACGACGATGGAGAGGGTCAGCACCAGAGTGCCGACGGGCTCGCCGAGCCGATGGGCGAGTTCTTCGGCCTCGTGGACCACGCCGAAGGCCGACCACAGGATGACCACGAACAGCCACAGGAACAGGCCGGTCGCCCAGAGCGGCGAGGCCAGCGAGGAGAGCCAGCCCGGCCCGAACACGAAGAACGCGGCGACGCTTCCCCAGGCCACGGCGAGCCGCAGGATCCCTTTCATGAAACGACCTTTTGCTGAAGACGGACCGCGCGACGCGCCAACGTCGGGAGGCGGGAGGGGCTTAACATCGGGCGGGCTTGGAAATCGGACGTGTCCCGCAATGCGGCAGGCCCATGCGCGTGAGGACATAGCGCTCGACGCCGGATAGGGCTAGAAGCTGATGTCTTCCGCAACCTTTTGCGTCCGGACGACCGGCCGGATGGACCGCGAAGCGCCCAGCGCGCGCATGTCCCTCCGCCCGATCCGGCCTCTCGAAGCCCTCAAGGCCCCAGCCCCGTGCCCTTTCCGACCCTACCGGCCCCGCTCACGCGTGCCCTGACCTCGCGCGACTACGATGACCCGACGCCCGTCCAGAGCGCCGTCATCGAAGCGGCCGCCAGCGGCCGCGACCTCCTCGTCTCCGCCCAGACCGGGTCGGGCAAGACCGTGGCCTACGGCCTCGCCTTCGCCGACGACCTCCTCGACGAGGCCGAGACCCTCGGCCCCGCCGGGCCGCCGCGCGCCCTCGTCATCGCGCCGACGCGCGAACTCGCGTTGCAGGTCCAGCGCGAGCTCTCCTGGCTCTATGCCGAGACCACTGCCCGCGTCATCGCCTGCGTCGGCGGCATGGACCCGCAGCGCGAGCGCCGTGCCCTGCAGGAGGGCGCCCACATCGTCGTCGGCACGCCCGGCCGGCTTCGCGACCATCTCGAGCGCCGCAACCTCGCCACCAACGCCCTGCGCGCCGTCGTCCTCGACGAGGCCGACGAGATGCTCGACCTGGGGTTTCGCGACGACCTCGAGTTCATCCTCTCCGTCACCCCGAAGGAGCGGCGCACGCTGCTGTTCTCGGCGACCCTGCCGAAGGCCATCGCGACGCTCGCCGAGCGCTACCAGCGCGACGCCCTGCGCATCGCGGTCAAGGGCCAGGAGCGCGGCCACGCCGACATTGCCTACCGGGCGATCCGGGTGCTGCCCCGCGAGATCGAGCACGTCGTCGTCAACACGCTGCGCGTCGTCGATGCGCCGACCGCGATCGTGTTCTGCAACACCCGCAACGCGGTGCGCCATCTCCAGGCCGGGCTGACCGAGCGCGGCTTCTCGGCCGTGGCTTTGTCGGGCGAACTCGGCCAGGGCGAGCGCAACGCCGCCCTCCAGGCACTTCGCGATGGCCGCGCCCGGGTCTGCGTCGCCACCGACGTCGCGGCGCGCGGCATCGATCTGCCCACCGTGACGCTCGTCATCCACGCCGACCTTCCCAACGATGCCGAGGTGCTGCAGCACCGCTCCGGCCGCACCGGCCGCGCCGGGCGCAAGGGCACCAGCGTGTTGCTGGTCCCGGCCTCGCGGCGCCGTCGCGCCGAGCAGATGCTGATGATCGCCAAGATCACCGCCGAGTGGGACGGGCCGCCCACCGCCGACGAGATCCGCCGCCTCGACGGCGAGCGCATGTGGCAGGATCCGATCTTTACGGAAGCCGCGAGCGAGGAGGACGTCGCCATGGGCGAGATGCTTCTCGCCCAGCGTTCGCCCCAGGAACTCGCCGCCGCGCTCGCCCGCATCTATCGCTCGCGCCTGCC
>JANMAN010000748.1:0-2217 GCA_031359885.1 Tardiphaga sp.
GGCATGCCGCGCCGCTACGTCGATTATCCCGATGCCTTCGCGGGCTGGAATCTGGTGTCGTCGATCGGCTCGTACATTTCCGGCTTCGCGGTGCTGATCTTCATCTACGGCGTGATCGATGCCTTCGTCCGCAAGGAAAAGGCCGCGGCCAGCCCGTGGGGCGTCGGTGCCACCACGCTGGAATGGACGCTGTCGTCGCCACCGCCGTTCCATCAGTTCGAGATCCTGCCGCGCGTGAAATAAGGGCAGGCTGACGTCGCATTAAAACGCGGCGTCATCAGCCCGGCTGGCGCGCATCTTCGCGCGCCGGGATCGGGCGCCGCAGTACGCTCCGTTTCTCGTTTGATCGGTGCGTCGACTTTACTGGATCCCCGCCTTCGCGGGGATGACGGCAGTGCATGTAGAAAGACCAACGATTTGTCCGTACTTGACCACAACGCCATCGACCTCAGCCCGCCGCGCATCTCCGACGCCGGCGTTGCCGATTACATCGCGCTGCTGAAACCTCGCGTGATGTCGCTGGTGGTGTTCACGGCGCTGGTCGGCTTGCTGATCGCACCGGGTCACGTTCATCCGGTGATGGCGATCACGGCCATCCTCTGTATCGCCGTTGGCGGCGGCGCCTCCGGCGCGTTGAACATGTGGTACGAAGGCGATATCGACGCGTTGATGACGCGCACCGCCAACCGCCCGATCCCGCGCGGCCGCGTCACCCCGTCCGAGGCACTCACCTTTGGGCTGGTGCTCGCGTTCTTCTCGGTGATGACGCTGGGCATCCTCGTCAATTGGCTGTCGGCCGCGCTGCTGGCCTTCACGATTTTCTTCTACGTCGTGGTCTACACGATGTGGCTGAAGCGCTGGACCGCGCATAACATCGTCATCGGCGGAGCCGCCGGTGCGCTGCCACCGGTCGTCGCCTGGGCCGCCGCGACGGGCTCGCTGTCGATGGAGCCGGTCTGGCTGTTCCTGATCACCTTCTTTTGGACCCCGCCGCACTTCTGGGCGCTCGCGCTGTTCAGGAACGACGACTACGCCCGCGCAGGCGTGCCGATGTTGCCGGTCGTCGCCGGTCCGGATGCGACGCGGCTGCAAATCCTGCTTTACACGATCGTGCTCGTCGCGGTCGCCGTCGCACCCTGGGGGTTCGGCCATTTCAGCGCGATCTACGGCGTCTCGTCGCTGGTGCTCGGCGCGGGCATGCTGTGGTTCGCCGTCGAAGTCTATCGCCGCCGCACCGGTAGCGCCGGACTGCGCGCGACGCGAAACCTGTTCAAGTTCTCGATCCTGTATCTGTTCGCACTGTTCGCCGTGCTGCTGCTCGAAGTCATCGCGCAAGGCATCGCGAAGCTGATCTGGTGATGACGGACGACGGCAACCCATCGGACGGCATCGTCCTGACCGACGCGCAGAAAAAGCGTCGCCGTGAACGCTCGATCGCGATTGCGCTGGCGTTGCTGGTGCTCGTGGTGTTGTTCTTCGCGGTGACGATGGTGAAGGGGCCGGCAGTTCTCGTCCGGCCGATGTAGTCAGAAGATATAAAATGACGGAAGCCGCACGCAAAACGCCACGCTTCGGCCGCGACGCCCTCGTCGCGAGCTGCTGCGGACTTGTGGTTGCGCTGATGCTGGGCGCCGCCTATGCCGCCGTTCCGTTTTATGACTGGTTCTGCCGGATGACCGGCTTCAACGGCACCACGCAGGTCGCGACATCCCTGCCGACGGGCGCGCCGCTCGGCCGCACCATTGCCGTGCGCTTCGATTCCAACGTCGCGGGCGGATTGCCCTGGAAGTTCACGCCGGAGCAGACCGAAATCAACGTTCGGATCGGCGAGGTCGTCACGGTGTTCTATACCGTAACCAATCAGGCCGCACGCCCCACCACCGGCGTCGCCGCCTACAACGTCGCGCCGCTGACGGTCGGCTCGTATTTTCAGAAGATCAACTGCTTCTGCTTCTCGGAGCAGACCTTCGGTCCCGGCGAAACCCGCGAGATGCCTGTGGTGTTCTATGTCGATCCGGCGCTCGCCGCCGATTCCGAGAATGACGGGCTGAACTCGATCACGCTGTCCTATACGTTCTACCCGGTCCGCGACACCGCCTCGAAACCGCTGGCGCAGACCGAAACCGACAAGCGAAAAGGGAATTTGTAGACCCGTCTGCGGATTAAGATGATGCAGCGAAAACTCTGTCATTCCGGGGCATCTTACATCGCGCATTT
>JANMAN010000797.1:0-3902 GCA_031359885.1 Tardiphaga sp.
TCCGCAAGGTGTTCGGCAACGAGGACAAGTGCCCGCCGATCTCCGCGACCAAGTCGCTGACCGGCCATTCGCTCGGTGCCACCGGCGTCCAAGAGGCGATCTACTCGCTGCTGATGATGCAGAACGGCTTCATTTGCGAAAGCGCCAACATCACCGAACTCGATCCGGCTTTCGCGGATATGCCGATCGTGCGCAAGCGCATCGACAACGCAAAATTGGGAACCGTGCTCTCGAACTCCTTCGGCTTCGGCGGCACCAACGCAACGCTGGTGTTCAAGCGCCTGGATGCCTGATTTCCGATCCAGAACGGAGCGACCATGATCATCGAACCGCGCGTGCGTGGCTTCATTTGCACGACGGCACATCCTGCGGGCTGCGCCAAGAATGTCCGCGAACAGATCGCTTACGTGCTGCGCCAAGGCGCGTTGGCCGACAGCCCCAAACGCGTCGCGGTGTTGGGCTGTTCGACCGGTTACGGACTTGCGAGCCGCATCGTCGCGACCTTCGCAGGCGGCGCGCAGACCATCGGCGTGTCGCTCGAGCGCGAGCCGACGGCAAACCGCACAGGCAGTGCGGGCTGGTACAACAACCGCGCGTTTGAGATCGAAGCTCGCAAGCTCGGACAATCTCCGCTCACGCTGGAAGGCGATGCGTTCTCGAACGAGATGAAAGCCAAGTTCATCGAGCATGTGCGCGAGCGTTTCGGGCAACTCGACATGTTGGTTTACAGCATGGCCGCGCCGGTTCGCACGCACCCTGACACAGGCCAAACCTTTCGCTCGGCGATCAAGCCATTGGGCGCGCCCGTTGATATCAAGACGCTGAACACGGAGACCGGCGAGGTTTTCGAGACCACGATTTCACCCGCGTCCGAGGACGAAGCCGCATCGACGGTGGCGGTGATGGGCGGCGACGATTGGAAGCGCTGGATCGATCAACTTGCGGATGCCGGCGTTCTTGCGTCGAACTTCCGCACGCTCAACTACACGTACATCGGCAGCGAATTGACCTGGCCGATCTACTGGAACGGCACGCTCGGCCGCGCGAAAGTCGATCTCGATCACAAGGCGAAAGAGATCAGGCAGCAGCTCGGCGAGAGCGCCGCGCGCGTGGTGGCCTTGAAGGCCGTCGTCACCCAGGCGAGTTCGGCGATTCCGGTGGTGCCGCTTTATGGAACGGTGCTGTTCAAGGTCATGAAGCAAATGGGATTGCAGGAAGGCTGCATCGAACAGATCGATCGCCTGTTCCGCACGAAGCTCGGACCTGATGCCGACATCGATGATGCGCAGCGCCTTCGGGTCGACGACTGGGAGTTGTCGCCCGACGTGCAGGCCGAGGTCTTGCGCCGCTGGCCGCTGCTGACCACGGAGACGCTCGACGAACTCGCCGACCTTCCGGAATATCGGAGCCAGTTCCTTCGCCTGTTCGGTTTCGGAATCGACGGTATCGATTACGAGAAGGATGTGGACCCGCGCGTCGTCGAAGCCTGACGTTGCTTATCCGGCCGCCATTTTGTCGGCGCGCTGAAACGCCGGGCGTGCGACGCAGCGATCGAGATAGCGATCGAACGCCGGCCGCGTCGGCACCATCTTGAATGCACGCACTGCGAAATTTAGCCCGGACCCGATCGCGATGTCCGCAGCGGAAAACGTCTCGCCGAGAAGCCAGGGCCCTTTGTCCAGCGCCTGCTCGAGCACGTCGAACACCTGATCGGCACTGCCCCATCCGGCCGAACTCGCCGGCATGTTGATCTTGGTGAAGATCTGCGTGATGGCGGCTTCGATATTCGCGTTGAAAAACAACCATTGCAGATATTTCGCGCGCGCGGGATCGCCGATCGCCGGCGCGAGTTTCGCGTCCGGATATTTTTCGGCGATGTAGGCGATGATCGCAGCGGATTCCGCGATCGTTGCGTCGCCATCCTTCAACGCCGGCACCTTGCCCATCGGATTGATTGCGAGATAATCGGGCGACTTCTGCGCGCCGGTCGCGATGTCGGTCAGCACGGCCTCATACGGCATGCCGGTTTCTTCCAGCGTCCAAAGCGATGCAAACGACCGCGTCCGCGGCGACCAATAGATTTTCATGATGGCATTGCTCCGTTCAAAGCGAGGCAGGCGTTTATCTCGGCTTCAGTTTGGCGAGACGGCTGGATGGATCGTAGACCGTCACGCGATGGGGACGCCTCGGTCCCCATCGCCACAGAACAAGATTTATCATGTTCTGCCGCGCGCCTCGCGCGAACGATGGGACAAGGATGCCTGCCGCGCCATCGGTGATCAATCGTTCGGCGACGTCCCATGATGAAGGCTTGTTGCCGGACGAAAGGTCCATCGCCCAACCGCACGCCATATGCGCGAAGCTCACTTGAGCTGCGTCCCGCGCCGTCTCGGTTCTCAGATCGACCAGATCGTCGACGTCGACATCATAGGAGCAAACGGTAAGCGGATCGAAGCGATGGGCGAAACCATGACTCGTTTCGAGAAACATGCCTTCGACCGTCAACGCCAGATAAAGCGCCGGCACACCAACAGGGTTGAACCGTCCGCCTTTCGCGGCTGCGCCGTCCCCGGACAACGGCTGCCATGCCCATGCGGGATCATGCGCGCGATAGCCGATCCCTTGCCAATTCACGCAAAGCCGCCGGTGGCCACGTGATCGAGATACTCGCGCACCGCAGCGGCATGGCCGTCCTTGACCAGTGCTTCCGCCGTACGTCCGCCGAAGGCTGGAATAGGCTCCGCACGATACCACGCCATGGCCTGCCGCTGCCCACCGGCCCACCCGGTGATACGATGGATGATCTCGAGCATTTCGATACCACGCATCTGGGTTTTCGGCGCGTTCGCGCGTTCGCTTTTGTAGACGGTCTCGCGGGCAACACCGATGGTTTCGGCCACGTCCTGTTTCGTCATGCCGAACTGCTTGGCAATGCGGTCGATCGAAACGTTCCCGCCGCTGACGAAGAACGTCGAAAGACCAGCCTTTGATCGTGGCCTGCGCGCCAGTTGCCGCTTTTTCGCTGCGGAAGACGTCATCCGATGGACCTCACGATCGGCAAGTGCTTGTCCTGTATCTAGGACACTACACTGCGTCGATCAATATCCATCGAAATAACAAAAAAGCCCCGCGAACATATCGCGGGGCCTTTTGTCGGTTTAGATCGATCCGACGTTACTCCGCCGCTTGCTGCATCGGCGGCGTCGTCGAATGCGCGTCGAAGCGGTCGTTGTCCATCACCTTGACCCACGCCGTCACGAAGTCGCGTGCGAACTTCGTTCCGGCGTCGTGGCTGGCATAAACTTCGGCGATGGCGCGGAGCTGCGAGTGCGAGCCGAAAATCAGATCGACGCTCGTGCCGGTCCATTTCACCGCCTTGGTGTTGCGGTCGCGCCCTTCGTAGACATTGTCGTTGCCGCCGGCCTTCGACCACACCGTGTTCATGTCGAGCAGGTTGGCGAAGAAGTCGTTGGTCAGCGTCTGCGGCTTTGCGGTGAAAACACCGTGCTTGGAGTCGGCGGTGTTGGCACCGAGCACGCGCAGACCACCGATCAGCGCGGCCATCTGCGGCGCGGTCAGCCCGAGCAATTGCGCGCGGTCGACCAGCGACTCCTCCGGCTTCATGAACTGCGTCCTGCTTCCGATGTAGTTGCGGAAGCCATCGGCACGCGGCTCGAGCGGCGCGAAGGAATGCGCGTCGGTCTTGTCCTGCGAGGCATCGGTGCGGCCCGGCGTGAAGGGCACGCTCACGCTGTGCCCGGCATCCTTCGCGGCCTTCTCGATTGCAGCGCCGCCGCCGAGAACGATCAGGTCCGCGAGCGAAACCGTCTTGCCGAAATCCTTCTGGATGGCTTCGAGCTTGGCCAGCACGATGGCGAGCTGCGACGGCTGGTTGACCTCCC
>JANMAN010000423.1:0-2335 GCA_031359885.1 Tardiphaga sp.
CGGCGCCGTTGCCGGAGCCAAATCGCATCTTCGGCATCGCGCATAATTATCGCGACGCGCTGGCCGAGCGTGGCATGCCTCCGCCTGACAAACCGGTGCTGTTCATGAAGTCGTCGCGCACGATCGCGGCGATCGGGCAGCCGATCATGTTGCCCGAAGGGATCGGCGGCGTGACGTACGAGGCCGAGCTTGCCGCCGTCATCGGCATCCGTGCCGAGAATGTCGACGCAGCGCACGCGTTGGATCACGTCGCCGCCTATGGTTGCTTCAACGACATCAGCGCCAGTGAACTTATCAAGGCCGACGGCCATTTCGATCGCGGCAAGAACTTCGTCACATTCGGACCGTTCGGACCGTTCATCGCATCCGCAGATGAGGTGCCCGATCCACAGGTACTAGAGGTAAGCCTCAGCGTCGATGGCCAGACGCTTCAGAACGGATCGACGTCGAACATGATGTTCGGCGTCGCCGAATTGGTCTCGTACCTGTCACATCAAACCGCGTTGGAGCCTGGCAACATCATAGCCACGGGCACGCCGGCCGGCGTAGCAGCACTCCATCGGCCACCGGCATGGCTGAGACCCGGTTCGACAGTTTCGATGCAGGTCCAAGGCCTCGGCCGACTGGTCAATCCGATCATCGAAGGACCAAGACCCCATGCCGCATAGACCTGTCGTTCTCCTCACCCAATCGATGCATGCCGACGGCGAGGCGCTCCTTGCGCCACATGTCCGTCTGATCACAGCACCCGATACCAGACCAGACACGTTGCGCAAATGGGCCGCTGACGCAGCTGGAATCATCGTCCGCGCCAAACTGCCTGACGACATCGTCGATCATGCGCCGCGCTTGAAAGGCATGGTCCGTCACGGCGTTGGCCTCGATTTCATTCCAGTTGATGCAGCGACGGCACGCGGCATCGCAGTCGCTAATCTGCCCGGCAGCAATACCAATGCCGTCGCTGAATACGTGCTATCGGCACTGATGCATCTGCGCCGCCCGGTCTATCGGATGGACGCGCTGTTGCGCGACAAGGGGTGGGCCGAATCGCGGGCGATTGCGGAAAGCCTCACCGAACTGAACGGCTCGACGCTTGGCATTCTCGGCGTCGGCACCATCGGACGACGTATCGTCGACATCGCGCGAGCCGGCTTCAGCATGCGCATCCTTGGCACGTCGCGCCGCAAGGGATCTCTGCCTGAGGGCGTCGAGGAGGTCGCGCTCGTCGATCTGTTCGCGGGCAGCGACGCTGTGGTGGTCTGCTGCACGCTGAACGACGAGACGCGCGGACTGGTGGGCCGCGAACTGATTTCGAAAATGCCTCCCCATGCCGCTCTCGTTAACGTCTCGCGCGGCGCTGTAATCGATACCGCCGCGCTCATCAGCGCGCTGCAAGGCAACCGTCTCGCGGGCGCGGCGCTCGACGTCTTCGATGTGCAGCCGCTGCCGGCCGATGACGCGCTGTTCGCCTGTCCCAATCTTCTCCTGACGCCGCATGCCGCCGCCATCACCGCAAGCTCCAGTCGCGGCATGGCGGTCGGTGCCGCGGAGGAGATGCTTCGTATTCTGCGCGGCGAGACGCCGCGCAATCTCGTTAATCCTGGCCACAAGGCAGCCTGAGGCAAGTCATGAAAATAACTGCAATCAAAGCCGTTCCGATTTCCTATCGCGTCCCGCAGGGCCAGAACGTTCGCCTCGGCATCGGCCGTGCAGTCAAGCGCGACGCCGTGCTGGTCAAAGTCACGACCGACGAAGGTCTGGTCGGCTGGGGCGAGGCGCATCACGGCCGCTGCCCCGGCGCGATCGCCAAATTGATCGACACCACGATTTCCGAATTGGTCGTCGGCATGGATGCGATGAATGTCATCGGCGTCTGGGATCGTGTCTACCGGATGCAGCTGTCAAGTCACGGCATGGGTTACGCGGCAGCAATGGCCTTGAGCGGTCTCGATCTCGCGCTGTGGGACATTCGCGCCAAGGCGGCGGGCTGGCCGCTTTACAAGCTGCTCGGCGGATCGTCGAAGCCGATCAAGGCCTATGCCGGCGGCATCTCGCTCGGATGGCAGGCATCGGAATCGCTCGCCGAGGAAGCCCAGGGCTACATAGCGCAGGGCTATCGCGCAGTGAAACTGCGCGTCGGCGACAATCCGCGCGACGACGTGACGCGCGCGACGGCCGTGCGCAAGGCCGTCGGCGACGCCATCGACATTCTCGTCGATGCAAATACTGGCTACTCGCTCGACGACGCTCGCCGCGTGATGCCGGCCTATGACGATCTGCGAATAGGCTGGCTGGAAGAACCGTTCCCCGCGCTCGATTATCGGTCTTATCAGGC
>JANMAN010000054.1:0-4674 GCA_031359885.1 Tardiphaga sp.
GCGCAACCACCATGACCAGTCTTCAGGCAGCAGCGAGAATGGATCGGCATGCGCCAGTTCGCGCGCGGCCCAAATCGGCCAGTGTGGATTGGACAGCGCCGGCCGTCCCAAAAATACAAGGTCGATCAATTCCTCGCGGATGACCTGATCGGCAATTGCGGGTATGCCGAGATTCCAGCTGCCGCCGACGGGAATGCCGACCTCGCGCCGCACGCGATTGCCGCGTTCGACAATGAACGCCACCCGGTTGAACGGCGCGTCCTTGATGTCGTCGGTGTTCATGCCAAGGCTCAAATCGGCGAGATCGAGGCCGTGATTCTTCAGCACGCCGACCGCCCAGACTGCGTGGTCGAACTGCACGCCGTTTTCGTTGAAGTCGTCCGAGCCCAGACGCATCGTCAACGGCAAGCGTTCGGGCCAGACAGCGCGAACGGCGTCGAGCGCCTCGCGGTGGAAGCGCAAACGGTTTTCCAGGCTGCCGCCGTAGGCGTCGGTGCGCTGATTGGCGAGCGGCGAAAAGAAGCTCGCGCCGAGATAGCCATGGGCGAAATGCATTTCCAACCACTCGAAGCCGGCTTCGAGTGCGCGTATTGCGGCACGCGCATAAGCGCGATGAATCTCTTTGATTTCATCGACGCTCAATTCGTGAACCGGATACGTGTAGCGTCCGCCATAAGCGATCGGCGACGGGCCGCGCACCTGCCACCCGCGCGGATCGTCCGGCGGCACTTGGATCTTGCCTTCCCAGGGCTTGAGTTCGCTGCCCTTGCGGCCGGTATGGCCGAGCTGGATCGCGGGCACCGCGCCCATGTCTTTGATGATGTCGGTGACGCGCTTGAGCCCTTCGATCTGGGAATCGTCGTAGATGCCGGCGCAATGCGTGCCGGTGCGGCCATCCGGGGTGATGGCAATCTGCTCCGGAAATACAAGGCCGAACCCGCCGGCCGCACGCGATCCCATCAGCATGATGTGAAAGTCCGTCATCTTGCCGTCGACCGATCGGTACATCGTCATCGGCGACATCGCGATGCGATTGCGCAGCGTGACGTCTTTGAGCGTGAAGGGGCTGAAAAGATCGGGCATTGGGGAAGGCACCTGAGATTTTATCGTTGTTCGTTCAGTCGGCTCGCTTGAACAGCAAAGCATATCCCGGCGGCGCATAAACGCGACTGTGGATTGTTATTCATCGGGCAAGATTTTTCGCAGACCGACGTCGATCAGATGTGTAAGCCGGCCACGATTCATATGCGGAGTTTCCTGTGTCCATCACTCTCTACGGCATCAAGAATTGCGACACGACGAAGAAGGCGCGCGCCTGGCTGGACGGGCAGGGCGTGGCTTACGCATTCCATGACTATAAGACCGATGGCATCGACCGCGCGCCGCTCGTCGCGTGGTGCAAGGCGGTCGGCTGGGAGAGTTTGCTCAATCGCAACGGCACGACGTTTCGCAAATTGCCGGACGTCGACAGACAGGACCTCGACGAGGCAAGAGCGATCGCGCTGATGCTGGCGCAGCCGTCGATGATCAAGCGGCCGGTGTTAACGCGCAGCGCGAAACCGCCATTGGTCGGGTTCAAACCGGACGTGTACGCAACCGAAATTGCAGCTCGTTCCTGACGTCGCCGCTGCATGCCGGCCTACGACGAAAGGCCAATGCAGAAAACTGCCATGCGTTTTGGACTGCCCTGCATTGCATCTTGCGCAACGGCTTCAGATCACGGCATATTCCGCCGCGAGGCGACGACCCGCCGCAGGATGCCCAAGCGTCCCGGACGGATCGGTCAATTGAAGAATTCGGTCACGTGTGACACACGCGAAGACCGACGGGGGAAATCTGCTTGGCTGATGACATCATTCTCGAAACCAACGGCTTAACCAAGGAGTTCGCGGGTTTCTTTGCCGTCCGCGACGTCAACCTGAAGGTCCGCCGTGGGACGATCCATGCGTTGATCGGCCCGAACGGCGCCGGCAAGACGACGTGCTTCAATCTTTTGACCAAGTTCCTGAAGCCGTCGGCCGGTCAGATTCTCTATAAGGGTCAAGACATCACGGCGATGGCGCCGGCGGACGTCGCGCGGCTCGGACTGGTGCGTTCGTTTCAGATTTCAGCGGTGTTCCCGCATCTGACGGCGCTGGAGAATGTGCGCGTTGCGTTGCAGCGCCAGCACGGCTCGTCGTTCGATTTCTGGCGTTCCAAAACGGTTCTCGATCAGTACAACGATCGCGCTCGCGAACTGCTCGACGACGTCGGCCTCAGCGAATTCGAAACCACGCCGGCGGTCGAAATGCCTTACGGCCGCAAGCGCGCGCTTGAGATCGCAACCACCTTGGCGCTCGATCCGGAAATGATGCTGCTCGACGAACCGATGGCGGGCATGGGCCACGAAGACATCGACAAGATCGCAGCACTCATCAAGCGCATCTCCGCGAAATATACGATCCTGATGGTCGAACATAACCTCAGCGTCGTCGCCAATCTGTCCGACATCATCACCGTGCTGACGCGCGGAAAAGTCCTCGCCGAGGGGCCATACGCCGAACTGACCCAGGACGAGCGCGTCAAGGAAGCCTATCTGGGAGCAGGACATGGTTGAAGCCGTCATGACCGCACCCGCAAAGACCGAAGCCGGCGCCGGCAAGCCTATTCTCGCGATCGAAAACCTCGAAGCTTGGTACGGCGAGTCGCACATCCTGCATGGCAACAATATCAACGTGCAGCCTCGCGAGGTCGACACGCTCCTGGGCCGTAACGGTGCCGGCAAAACCACGACGCTGAAGTCCATCATGGGCATCATCGGCAAGCGCACCGGTTCGATCCGTTTCGAGGGCCAAGAGATCATCCGCACCTCGTCCGACAAGATCGCGCGGCAGGGCATCGCGTTCTGCCCGGAGGAGCGCGGGATATTCGCCAGCCTCGACGTGCGAGAAAACCTGTTGCTGCCTCCGATCGTGCGCGAAGGCGGGCTCACACTCGATCAGATTTTCGATCTGTTCCCGAACCTGAAAGAACGGCTCAACAGCCAGGGCACCAAGCTCTCCGGCGGCGAGCAGCAAATGCTGGCGATCGGACGTATTCTGCGCACCGGCGCGCGCTTTCTCATGCTCGACGAGCCGACCGAAGGTCTTGCGCCGGTGATCATCCAGCAAATCGGTCACACGATCCAACGGCTGAAATCCGAGGGCTTCACGATCCTTCTGGTCGAGCAGAACTTCCGCTTCGCCGCGACCGTTGCGGACCGCTACTACATCGTCGAGCACGGCAAAATCATCGACGGCTTCGCCAATTCGGAGCTGTCCGCGAACATGGACAAGCTGCACACCTATCTCGGCGTCTAATAACAATATTCATAAAAAATCATTCGGAGGACACGTCATGAAAGCAGCAATTCGCGCACTCGTTTCGGGATCGATCGTGGCACTCGTTGCCAGTTCGGCTGCGCTCGCGCAGGAGAAGGCGATCAAGATCGGCGTTTTGAACGACCAGTCGGGGCTCTATGCCGACATCACCGGGCCGAACTCGGTGGTCGCCGCCCAGATGGCCGTCGATGACTCCGGCATGGCCGCCAAAGGCTGGAAGATCGAGGTGATCTCCGGCGATCACCAGAACAAGCCGGACATCGGTGCCAACATCGCGCGCCAGTGGTTCGACCGCGACAAGGTCGATGTCATCGTCGACGTGCCGACATCGTCGGTCGGTCTCGCGGTTAACAACGTCGTCAAGGAAAAGAACGGCGTCTATCTGAATTCCGGCACCGGTTCGTCAGATTTGTCGAACATTCAGTGCTCGCCTAACACCGTCCACTGGGCCTACGACACTTACATGCTGGCCAACGGCACGGGCTCGGCTCTCGTGAAGAACGGTGGCGACACCTGGTTCTTCCTCACCGCCGACTATGCGTTCGGCACGGCGCTGGAGCGCGACACCACCAACGCCGTGACGGCGCTCGGCGGCAAGGTGGTCGGCAGCGTCCGCCCGCCGCTCAACTCGGCGGATTTCTCGTCGTTCCTGCTGCAGGCGCAAGCCTCGAAGGCCAAGGTCATCGGCCTTGCGAATGCCGGCGGCGACACCATTAACGCCATCAAGCAGGCCTCCGAATTCGGCATTGTCGCGGGCGGGCAGAAGCTGGCCGGCCTCCTGATGTTCATCACCGACGTGCATTCGCTGGGCCTGAAGGTCGCAGCGGGCCTGAGCTTCACCGAGCCGTTCTATTGGGACCTCAACGACGGCACGCGCAACTTCTCGAAGCGTTTCCAGGAAAAAGTGAAGAACAAGGCGATGCCGACGACGGTGCAGGCCGGCGTCTACTCTTCGCTGCTGCATTACTTCAAGACGCTCGACAAGATGGGCGGCAATTCCCGCGACGGTATCAAGATCGTCGATGCGATGAAGGCGATGCCGACCGACGACATCATTTTCGGCAAGGGATCGATCCAGCCGAACGGCCGCAAGATTCACCCGGCCTATCTGCTCGAAGTGAAGAAGCCGGAAGAATCCAAGGGACCTTGGGACTACATGAAGGTTGCCGCGACGATCCCGGCAGAGCAGGCCTTCACACCGCTTGAGAAAAGCTCTTGCCCGCTTCTCAAGAAATAAGTCGCGACCGTTTCTGTAATCAATCGAGGACTAGATGAACCACCGTATTGCAAGACTGCTGCTCGGCACCGCGCTGGC
>JANMAN010000087.1:0-5998 GCA_031359885.1 Tardiphaga sp.
ACTGCCGGTCGGTGACGTCGTGTCGGTCGGGCGTTTGCTTACCGAATTCGTCGAGTTGCAGGCAATCGCCACCCGCAAGCAGATCCAGATTATGGCGGAGCATACGCGCTGCCCGATGACGAAGCCGAAATTGCTGTCCTATGTCGGCGACGATGCCGGGGCGGACGAGCGTTATCGGGCGGAGATTTTGGCGAAGCGCAGATCGGTGTTCGACCTGCTCGACGAACATCCGGCGTGCGAACTGCCGTTTCACGCCTATCTCGAAATGTTGTCGTTGCTTGCGCCGCGCTATTATTCGGTCTCGTCGTCGCCGCAAGCCGACGGGTCTCGTTGCAGCATCACGTCGGCGGTGGTTGCGAGCCCGGCCTATTCGGGCCGGGGTATTTATAAAGGCGTGTGCTCGAACTTCCTTGCCAGCCGCCGCGCCGGCGACACGGTTCACGCCATCATCCGCGAGACCAAGGCGGGCTTCCGTCTGCCGGACGATGCAAGCAAGCCGCTGATCATGATCGGGCCGGGTACGGGCCTCGCGCCGTTCCGTGGCTTCTTGCAGGAGCGCGTGGCGCTGAAGGCCAATGGTGCTTCACTCGGACCGGCGATGCTGTTTTTCGGTTGCCGCAACGCCGCGCAGGATTTTCTGTACGAGGACGAGCTCAAGCAGTTCGCGGCCAACGGTATTTCGGAATTGCACGTCGCGTTTTCGCGCGGCGACGGTCCCAAGACTTACGTGCAGCATCAGCTTGCCGCGCAGGCCGATCGCGTTTGGCAACTGATCGAGCAGGGCGCGATCGTCTACGTCTGCGGCGACGGCGGCAAGATGGAGCCGGACGTTAAGGCGGCGCTGGTCGCGATCTATCGCAGCAAGACGGGTGCGGACGCAGCGGCCGGCGCGCGCTGGATCGACGAGATGGGGACGAGCAATCGCTACGTACTGGATGTGTGGGCGGGGTCTTAGAGGCTGGAGGCCCGGTATCCCAGAGCACGGGTGATGGGCGTACTCGTTCCCGCCTCCGTGGGGATGACCGCAGTGCTTGATGACGAACCGTGCCTTAAAATTCTCGCTCCAAACGGCGTCCGTTTCGAGCTCCGTAGCCTGGATGAGCGCAGCGAAATCCGGGTTAGCCGGCACGCAATCGCTACGTACTGGACGTCTGTGCGGGAAGCTAGCGGACGCGAGGATCAGAGCACGATCGCGACGCGCCAGAACAGGATCAGCGCTAGCGTCACGATCGTGCCCAGCGTCGCCGCCATCCCGAATGTGCGCAGCCTGAAATCCTCAGGCGCTCGCGATACGCCGATGGCGTGGGTTAGCCGCCCCGCGACGAGAGCGATGCCCGCAACATGGAGCATCCAGCGTGGCGTGGCCGCGAGTTCGGCCAGCAGCAGGAGCATCAGAGTGAACGGGACATATTCGGCGAAATTGGCATGCACGCGCGCAAGGCGCTCGAGCACGCTGTTGCCGGCGACGCCGAGCGCGATCCGGCTGGCGTGGCGCTGCCGGATGACGCGGACGGCGAGGGCGACGAACAGCAGCGCCAGAACGGCGGCGTAGAAAGATGTTATGTAGACGGCGGTCATGCGGCGTCCTGTTTCTGTGTGCGGTCCGGAGCTCAGTCATCGAGCCGCAAAGCGTAGCTTTGCGACGACGACCCGATGATCCATCTCGTCATCGGAACATTTTTTTCAAGATGGATAGCCGGATCGTCGCACACGACGTCCGGACGACAGTCGGGTTTTCGCTCGTCCGGCCGTGACGGCTCAGGTCACGAACTCCGACCGCTTGTATCCCTGCATGTAAAGCAGCGCGGAGAGGTCGCCGAAATCGATCCGTGCATGGGCTGCGGCGGCGACGGCGGGCTTGGCGTGAAACGCGACGCCCATGCCCGCCTTTTCGATCATGGCGAGATCGTTGGCGCCGTCTCCGACCACGAGCGTATCGACCGCGTCGATATCGTGCGTCTCGCGCAATTCTAACAGCGTCGCGAGCTTGGCGGCCCGGCCCAAAATAGGCTCCGCGACGGCCCCCGTCAGTTTGCCGTTGTCCGCAAGCAATTCGTTGGCGCGGTTGTCGTGAAAGCCGATACGCTGCGCGACGACACGCGAAAACAACGTGAAGCCGCCGGACACCAAACAGGTGTAAGCGCCGTGCGCGCGCATGGTGTGAACCAGCTCGGGCCCCCCCGGCGTCAGCGTGATGCGCGTGTCCAGCACCTCGTCGATCACCTTGACGTCGAGGCCCTTGAGCAGCGCCACGCGCTCGCGCAACGCAGGCTCGAAGTCGATCTCGCCGCGCATCGCGCGTTCGGTGATGGCGGCGACATGCGCTTTGAGGCCGGCGAAGTCCGCCAGTTCGTCGATGCATTCCTGCCCGATCATGGTGGAATCCATATCGGCCAGAAACAATTTCTTGCGGCGGTTGTCGGTCCGCTGCACGACGACGTCGATCGGCAGATCGCCGCGCGCCGCGCGCAGCCGTTCGGCGATGGCCGCGTGCGGTTCGTCGCTGGTGAAGGGGATGTCGATCGCGACCTCGTCCCACAGCCATTGCGCCGGACCAGCATTCGGCAGGATCGCGCGCGCGCCGTCGACGATCGTGCTATCGAGCGCGGGGTTTGCGGGATTGCAGATGAGCGTGGCGACGAGCGACATGGCTGACTTTCGGGGACGGTCCGGGAAGGCCGTGCTTATCGCAGGGCCGACCGCGAGCGGCAAGTCTGCGCTGGCGCTCGACCTCGCGCGTCGTATCGGCGGCGTCGTCGTCAATACCGACTCGATGCAGGTCTATCGCGATCTGCGCGTGCTGACGGCGCGACCGACATCGGCCGAAGAGGCCGTCGTGCCGCATCGGCTTTATGGCCATGTCGATGCGGCCGTGAACTATTCCGCCGGCGCGTTCGTGATCGATGCCGCGGCTATTCTGGCTGAGTTGCGTTCGACGGGGCGGACTCCGATTTTCGTCGGCGGCACCGGGCTCTATTTCAAGGCGCTGACGAAAGGGTTATCGGCCGTGCCGGAGATCGCGACCGACATCCGCGAGGATGTCCGGGCACGGCTGGATCGTAACGGCGCGGAAGCGTTGCACGCGGATTTGGCGCTGCGCGATCCGGCGTCGGCCGCGCGGCTCAATCCGCGCGACAAGAGCCGCGTGGCGCGGGCGCTGGAAGTGGTCGAGGGCACCGGGCGCTCGTTGACCGACTGGCACCGCGATGCGTTGCCGCCGCTGTTGCCGGACGGATCGTATCAGGCCGTGTTTCTGTCGCCCGAGCGCGACGCGCTGTATGCGCGGATCGACGCGCGCTTCGCTGCGATGCTGGACGCCGGCGCGCTCGACGAAGTCGCAGCTTTGAAGCAGCGCCGCCTCGATCCGCTGCTGCCGGCGATGAAGGCGCATGGCGTGCCGGCTTTGATGAGATATCTCGACGGCGACATCTCACTGGACGACGCCGCCGCGATCGGCCGCGCCGATACCCGGCATTACGCCAAGCGGCAGTTCACCTGGTTTCGGCATCAACTGCCAGAGTTCGAGTGGATGACGCCGGAGGCGGCGGGCGCATGGCTGCAAAACGCATTTCCGGGCTCGCAGACCCGCTAACGTCAGTCTATATCAGTCACGAGGGCGAATGCGGTTAGCCTTGACTTCAGCCAGACGTCGCTTATAACTCACGCAAGTTTCGTACATCTTGGACCTATGATGCGACATAAAATTACCAAACTTCTTATCGTCGTCGTACCCTGGCACATCGCCGGAGGTGGCTAAGGCCATTTTCGATACGGCGATGTTCCCAGGGGCCCTCAGCGGCCCTTTTTTATTGCCTCCTTCCCAACCGACCATGCCCGCGCCTGAAGGCGCACCGGAGCCCGATATGACCGACAGCATCAACCAGGATCGCGACAACCCGAACCAGATGACCGGCGCGGCGATGATCGTCCGCGCGCTTCAGGATCACGGCGTCAAGCATCTGTTCGGTTACCCGGGCGGCGCGGTGCTGCCGATCTACGACGAGATTTTCCAGCAAAGCGACGTGGAGCACATCCTCGTTCGGCACGAGCAGGGCGCAGGCCACGCCGCCGAGGGCTACGCGCGCTCGACCGGCAAACCGGGCGTGGTGCTGGTGACGTCCGGCCCAGGTGCCACCAACATGGTGACGCCGCTGACCGACGCGCTGATGGATTCCATTCCGTTGGTCTGCATCACTGGGCAGGTGCCGACGCATCTGATCGGCAACGACGCGTTTCAGGAGTGCGACACGGTCGGCATCACGCGGCCGTGCACCAAGCACAACTGGCTGGTGCGCGACGTCAACGATCTCGCCAAGACGCTGCACGAGGCGTTCTATGTTGCGACAACGGGCCGTCCCGGTCCGGTCGTGGTGGACGTGCCGAAAGACGTGCAGTTCGCGACCGGGCTTTATCATCCGCCGCGCCGCTCGGACGTGCATGTGTCTTATTCGCCGCGCGTGAAGGGCGATGCCGGGCAAATCCGCAAGGCAGTCGCCTTGCTCGCCGGGGCGAAGCGTCCGGTGATCTATTCCGGCGGCGGCGTGATCAATGCGGGCGTCGAGGCCTCGAAGCTGCTGCGCGAACTGGTCGAGATCACGGGCTTTCCGATCACCTCGACGCTGATGGGCCTCGGTGCTTATCCGGCGTCCGGACCGAATTGGCTCGGCATGCTCGGCATGCACGGTACCTACGAAGCCAATATGGCGATGCATGATTACGACGTCATGCTGTGCGTCGGCGCGCGGTTCGACGATCGCATCACCGGGCGTACCGATGCGTTTTCGCCGAACTCCAAGAAGATCCACATCGATATCGATCCGTCGTCGATCAACAAGAACATCCGCGTCGACGTGCCGATCATCGGCGATTGCGCCAACGTGCTCGCGGACATTTTGCAGGTGTTCAAGGCCGAGGCGAAAAAGCCGAAGATCGATCCGTGGTGGTTCGAGATCGGCAAATGGCGCGCGCGCAATTCGCTGGCCTACAAGAAGAACAACGACGTGATTCTGCCGCAATACGCGATCCATCGTCTGTTCGAAGCGACGCGCGATCGCGACACCTACATCACCACCGAAGTCGGCCAGCATCAGATGTGGGCGGCGCAATTCTACGGCTTCGAGGTGCCGCATCGCTGGATGACGTCGGGCGGGCTCGGCACCATGGGTTACGGCCTGCCGGCGGCGCTCGGCGTGCAGGTCGCGCATCGCGACGCGCTGGTGATCGATATCGCCGGCGACGCCTCCGTGCAGATGACGATGCAGGAAATGTCCACGGCGGTGCAGTTCGAACTGCCGATCAAGATCTTCATCCTGAACAACCAATATATGGGCATGGTGCGGCAGTGGCAGCAGCTTCTGCACGGCAATCGTTTGTCGCATTCCTATTCGGAAGCGTTGCCGGATTTCGTCAAGATGGCGGAGGCGTTCGGCTGCGTCGGGTTGCGGGCGACCAAGCCCGGCGATCTCGACGGCGCGATCAAGGAGATGATCGACGTCAAGCGGCCGGTGCTGTTCGATTGCCGCGTGGCGTCGTTGGAAAATTGCTTCCCGATGATTCCATCGGGCAAGGCGCACAACGAAATGCTGCTGCCTGCGGAGGCCAATGACGACACCACGGCGGCCGCCTTCGCCGGCGGCAAGGCGCTGGTGTGATGTCACAGAGAGAGCATCATCCTGAGGTGCTCGCCCGACCGCGCTCTTGCGCGGTCAGCTTGGGCGAGCCTCGAAGGATGCGCGAGATGAAATGCCGTCGCCCTTCGAGGGCCGCTGAAGAAGCGTCCACCTCAGGGTGACGGCGCGCAGAGCACTTGGAACCGAGATCGAACAATGACCCAATCTCCCTCCGCCTATTTCATGGACGAGCGCATCGACCCGAACGAGACGCACACGTTGTCGGTGCTCGTCGCCAACGAGCCCGGCGTGCTCGCGCGCGTCATCGGGCTTTTCTCAGGGCGCGGTTACAACATCGAAAGCCTGACGGTGTCGGAGACCGAGAGCCA
>JANMAN010000108.1:0-6159 GCA_031359885.1 Tardiphaga sp.
AAAATTGTTCAGCTCGGGGCGGGACATGGTGGTGTTCTTAATGCGAGCCGTTTGAAGCATCAACAGCAGCATCGGCATTCCGGGGCGCGTTGCGCGAGCTAAAATGACTTTTGGCAATTTTAGCGAAGGGCTCGCGAACACGGAATCCATACTCCCTGTCGTGGTTATGGATTCTGGTTCGCGTGCCCTTCGCTAAAATTGCCAAAAGTCATTTTAGCTCGCGCAACGCGCCCCGGAATGACGATGCTGCTGTTGATGCTTCAAACGGCTCGCATTAAGAACACCACCATGTCCCGCCCCGAGCTGAACAATTTTCGTCGCATCGTCGTCAAGGTCGGCTCAGCGTTGCTGGTCGATTCCGCCGCCGGCGAGGTGCGCGCCGACTGGCTCGCGGCGCTCGCTGCCGATATCGCGATGCTGCACAAAGACGGCCGCGACGTCTTGATCGTCTCGTCGGGCTCGATCGCGCTCGGCCGCAGCAAACTGAAATTGCCGCGCCGCGCCTTGAAGCTCGAAGAGAGCCAGGCCGCGGCCGCCGTCGGCCAGATCGCACTTGCACGCATCTGGTCCGAAGTGCTCGGCGCGCACGGCATCGGCGCGGGCCAGATTCTCGTCACGCTGCAAGACACCGAGGAGCGTCGGCGTTATCTCAATGCGCGCTCGACTATCGACAAACTGCTCGAGTGGCGCGCGGTGCCGGTGATCAACGAAAACGACACCGTTGCGACCAACGAAATTCGCTACGGCGACAATGACCGGCTCGCCGCGCGCGTCGCGACGATGGCGAGCGCCGATCTCTTGGTGCTGCTGTCCGACATCGACGGGCTTTATACGGCGCCGCCCGGCGCCAATCCCGACGCGCAACTGATCCCGGTCGTCGAGCAGGTCAATGCCGAGATCGAGGCCATTGCCGGCGGGCCGGAATCGCTGCTGTCGCGCGGCGGCATGCGCACCAAAATCGAGGCTGCCAAGATCGCGACCGCCGCCGGCACGCATATGCTGATCGCATCGGGCAAGATCGCGCATCCGCTCAAAGCCATTCAAGACGGCGGCCGCTGCACGTGGTTTCTCACGCCCGCCAATCCCGTGACCGCGCGAAAGCGTTGGATCGCCGGATCGCTGGAGCCGAAGGGGACGCTGACCATCGACGCCGGCGCCGTAGTCGCGCTGCGCGATGGTAAAAGCTTGCTGCCGGCCGGCGTGATCCGGATCGAAGGGCAATTCTCGCGCGGCGACGCGGTGGTCGTGCGCGGACCGGACGGGCAGGAAATCGGGCGCGGATTGGTCGCCTATGACGCCGCGCATGCCGAGCAGATCAAGGGCCGCGCCTCACGCGACGCCGCCGCCATCCTCGGCTTCGGCGGCCGCACCGCGATGATCCACCGCGACGATCTCGTGGTGGGGGCGGGTTAGGTTAGATCGTCGCTGGATGCGTCGCGGCTACCGTGGACGACACGCAAAATTTCGACCGACCCGGGTTTGGCAACGTAAAAAATCGCATAGCTGCCAACGGCAAAGCTCCGCAAATTAGCACCGTATTCAGGACGTGCCCGGCCCAAATGAGGGTAGTCGACGAGCCGGTCGATCGTCTCTCTGATCTGATCGACGATGGAATTGGCAGCTTTTAAACTGTCTTTGACGATATATAGCCAGATATTCTCGACGTCCTGACTAGCTTGCGGCCTGATATCAAGATTATTCCGCGGCATCGCGTTCTGCGAGCCGCCGCCGGCCTCGTGCCTTAATGTCTTCGGCCCATGCGCGCGTGTCGGTCACTTCAATCGCAGGCCCGCTATCGAGCCCCTTTTGGATTTCAGCGCGCAATGCCTCCAGCTTGGCCTCGCGATATCGTTCTCTGTCTTCCAAATGGTGGAGTGCCCGATCGATCACGTCGGAAACCGATGTATCGCGGCCACTATCGATCATGCGCTGAACGAACTCTTCGCATTCCTTCCGCAAGGCGATCTGATGGGTCATGCTCGGACTCCTGAGATCTCTAAATTATGCCCGATTGGCCTTTAACGCAAACTCGCGGTTCCAATTCCCTGATGCTATATAGGTTTCCATGACCGCCTCCCTCAAAGCCATCGACGCCAGCGGCGATCTCGCCGCGCTGATGACCGGCCTCGGCCGCGACGCGCGTGCTGCGGCGCGCGTGCTGGCGCTGGCCCCGACCGCGCAGAAGAACGCTGCGCTGGCGGCGATGGCAGGCGAGATCGGCGCGGGAAGTGCTGCGATTCTCGCGGCCAATGCGGAGGACGTCGCGGAAGCGCGCGCGTCCGGCATGAGCGACGCTTTCGTCGATCGCCTGACGCTGACGCAAGCGCGCATCGATGCGATGGCCGACGGCATCCGGATCATTCACGACATCGCCGATCCGGTCGGGGCCGTCACCGAAACCTGGCAGCGTCCGAACGGCATGCAGATTTCGCGCGTCCGCGTACCGCTCGGCGTGATCGGTGTGATCTTCGAGAGCCGGCCGAACGTGGCCGCCGACGCCGGCGTGCTGTGTCTAAAATCCGGCAACGCCGTGATCCTGCGCGGCGGCTCGGATTCGTTTCGCTCCTGCCGCGCGATCCATGGCTGCCTCGTGCAAGGTCTTCGCGACGCGAAGCTGCCCGACGCCGCGATCACGCTGGTGCCGACGCGCGACCGCGCCGCCGTCGGGCTGATGCTGAGCGGACTCGATCGCAACATCGACGTCATCGTACCGCGCGGCGGCAAGAGCCTCGTCGCCCGCGTCGAGTCCGAGGCGCGCGTGCCGGTGTTCGCGCATCTGGAAGGCGTCAATCACGTCTATGTCGATGGTGCCGCCGATCCCGACATGGCGAAGACGATCGTGTTGAACGCGAAGATGCGCCGGCCCGGCGTCTGCGGCGCGGCGGAAACGCTGCTGGTCGATCGCGCGGCAGAGGCACAACTGACGCCGCTGATCGCGATGCTGATCGACGCCGGTTGCGACGTGCGCGGCGACGCCGCCGTTCAGCGTGCCGATGCGCGCGCGACAGCCGCCGGCGAAGCCGACTGGAGCACCGAATACGAAGCGCCTATCATTGCCGCGCGCTTAGTCGATGGGTTGGACGATGCGCTCGCGCATATCGCGCGTTACGGCTCGCATCACACCGAGGCGATCGTGACGTCCGACCAGGCAACGGCCGAACGCTTTCTGCGCGAGGTCGATGCCGCGATCGTGCTGCACAATGCTTCGACGCAATTCGCCGATGGCGGCGAGTTCGGCTTCGGTGCGGAAATCGGCATCGCGACCGGCAAGTTTCACGCGCGCGGCCCGGTCGGCGCGGAGCAACTGACCAGCTTCAAATATATCGTTCATGGCAGCGGCCAGACGAGACCGTGAATTTGCCTTTCTCGCCAGCGCAGGCGATCCCGCTGCATATGCCGGGGATGCGGATCGGGCTGCTCGGCGGTTCGTTCAATCCGCCGCATGCGGCACATCGCGCGATCAGCCTGTTCGCGCTGAAGCGGCTGCAACTCGACCGCGTGTGGTGGCTGGTCACGCCGGGCAACCCTTTGAAAGATGCGAGCGCGCTGCGCGATCTCGATGCGCGGCAGGCTGCGGCCCGCGCGGTCGCCGCCGATGCGCGGATCGACGTCACCGCGGTCGAAAGCGCGCTGCGCACGCGTTACACCTTCGATACGCTGCGCGCATTGCATATGCGCTGTCGCGGCGTTCGCTTCGTCTGGATCATGGGCGCGGACAATCTCGCGCAGTTTCATCGTTGGCAAAACTGGCGCGGCATCGCCGAGATCATGCCGATCGCGGTGATCGACCGCCCGCCGCTCGGCGGTCGTGCACTGGGAGCCCCGGCCGCGCAGGCGTTGGCGCGCTATCGCTTGCCGGAACGTGACGCCGTGCGTTTGGCTGACCTCGCACCGCCGGCCTGGACGTTTCTCAGCGGCATGAAGCTCGACGTCTCCTCGACCGGCCTGCGCAATCCGGACGGGACGTGGAAATAAAGCCGACTATCCGATCAGCGGATTGACGGTTTTCAATCCGGTAAATCGCGAAAAGTCGCGATCCGCCGACCACAATTCACGAACGCCGTGTTGCAGGCAGATCGCGGCGATCTTGGCGTCGTGAATTTTGATACCGCGCACGGGCGCAGCTAAAACAATTTCCCGTAATATTAACCAATGCCGATCTGTCTCCGCTAACAAGACAAGCGACGGCGATTTCATGAGATTGGCAATCTGCCCGATCGCAACGGCGACCGGTGTAGGGTTTGCAAACATTTTTGGGTTTGTGATGACGGCGTAAAACTCGTGGAGGCAAGGCCACGGTATCGCCCATGCTGCAGGTTCGCGGGCCAGACTTGATAATAATTCGCCCGCTGCCGTGAAGAACGGCGAATCGATACGATGCGCATACACGAGGATGTTCGTATCAATCGCGATCAAAGCGGGGTGGCTCCCCGTACATGGCTTCCAACCACTGGTCTGGCGTCGCGTTCTTGAACTCTTCCGTAAGCCAGCCGCTGCCGTAACCTTTGATCTTAAGCTCGAATTTTTTTGGCACCTCGTGCTTGCTCAGCACATGGTTCAATCCCTGCTCCACCAGCGCGCGCAACGTCGTGCCATCGCGCGCAGCACGCTGCTTGGCCTTTTGCAACAACGGATCAGCAATTTCGACGGTTGTTTTCATGGACCCATATATATGGGTCCATGACGCAGAGGGCAAGAAAGACTAAGCCCCCGCCCTCTTGTTCTGCCGGTTGCCGACGAGATCGTCGACGACGGTCGGGTCGGCCAGCGTCGAGGTATCACCGAGCGTGCCCGGTTCGTCCTCTGCGATCTTGCGCAGGATGCGGCGCATGATCTTGCCGGAGCGGGTCTTCGGCAGGCCGGGTGCGAACTGAATCAAATCCGGCGAGGCGATCGGGCCGATATCCTTGCGCACCCAGGCGATCAGCTCCTTGCGGAGGCCGTCGCTCGGTTCGGTGCCATTCATCAGCGTAACGTAAGCGTAGATCCCCTGCCCTTTGATATCGTGCGGATAGCCGACGACGGCGGCTTCCGACACCGCGTCATGCGCGACCAGCGAGCTTTCGACCTCGGCGGTGCCCATGCGATGACCGGAGACATTGATGACGTCATCGACGCGGCCGGTGATCCAATAATAGCCGTCGGCGTCGCGGCGGCAGCCGTCGCCAGTGAAATATTTGTTCGGATAGGTCGAGAAGTAGGTCTGCTCGAAGCGCTCGTGGTCGCCATAGACCGTGCGCATCTGGCCCGGCCATGATTTGGCGATGCACAGATTGCCCTCGGTCGCGCCTGACAGAACCTTGCCCTCGGCATCGACGATCTCGGGCTCGACGCCGAAAAACGGCCGCGTCGCCGAACCGGGCTTGAGCTTGGTGGCGCCCGGCAGCGGCGTGATGAGAATGCCGCCGGTCTCGGTCTGCCACCAGGTATCGACGATCGGGCATTTTTCGCTGCCGACGACGCGGTGATACCATTCCCAGGCTTCCGGGTTGATCGGCTCGCCGACCGAACCCAAAAGCTTCAGCGACTTTCGCGAAGTCTTGGCGACCGGTGCCTCGCCTGCGCCCATCAATGCGCGGATCGCCGTTGGCGCGGTATAGAAGATGTTGACCTTGTGCTTGTCGATCACCTCCCAGAACCGCGAATTTGTGGGGTAATTCGGAACGCCTTCGAACATCAGCGTGGTGGCGCCATTGGCGAGCGGACCGTAGACGATGTAGCTGTGGCCGGTAACCCAGCCCACATCCGCCGTGCACCAGTAGATGTCGCCATCGTGGTAATCGAAGACATATTGATGCGTCATCGCAGCGTAAACGAGATAGCCGCCCGTCGTGTGCAGCACACCCTTGGGCTTGCCGGTCGAGCCGGACGTATAGAGGATGAACAGCGGATCTTCCGCCTTCATCTTCTCCGGCTTGCAATCGGCCGAGACTTTCACCGCCTCATCGTGATACCAGAGATCGCGCGAGGGATCGAAGGGAACGGCAGCGCCGGTGCGGCGAACAACCAGAACCTTCTCGTTGCCAGCACATTTTTTCAAGGCCTCATCGGTATTGACCTTCAACGGAATTTTCTTTCCCGCCCGAATGCCTTCATCCGCCGTGACGATGAATTTCGACCCGCAATCATTGATCCGGCCCGCCAGGCTCTCCGGCGAAA
>JANMAN010000163.1:0-5774 GCA_031359885.1 Tardiphaga sp.
AGTGTGATGGGAGCGATGTGCCGATGTTCTGCGGTCCCTCTCCCCAGCGATGCACTTGCATCGCGTCGTGGGAGAGGGTGGACCGGACGAAGTCCGGGCCGGGTGAGGGGGCGTGATTAATCTCTGACTCAACCCCCTCACCCGACTTCGCTGCGCGAAGTCACCCTCTCGCACGAGGGGAGAGGGGACGCAGAACATGCACGCCCGACGAACGATCACCCCTTCAACCACTCACCGAGCAGATGGTGCGCGATGGCGAAGGGGTGCGGCCCGGTCAACCCGTCGGGGTGGGTTCGGTTCAACAACAGCAACGCTTCGGCGCGGTCGAACCAGCGCGCGTCTTCGAGTTCGGTCAAATCGACGGTGATATCTTCGTCGTGCGCTTCCGCCGTGCAGCCGATCATTAGCGACGACGGATACGGCCAGGGCTGGGTCATGTAATAACTGACGTCGCCGCAATGGATGCCGCTTTCCTCCAAGATTTCGCGACGGACGGCGTCTTCGATTGTCTCCGCGACTTCGACGAAGCCCGCGAGACACGACCACATGCCCGGCGGGAACTGCTTTTGCCGGCCCATCAGACACTTGTCGCCATGCGTCACCAACATGATGACGACGGGATCAGTCCGCGGAAAATGCTCGGTTTTGCAGGACGGGCAGTCGCGCTTCCAGCCGCCCTGGGTCATCCGCGTGCGAGCGCCGCAATTGGCGCAAAATCCGTGGCGCTGGTGCCACGACACCAGCGATTTGGCTGCGGCGATTGCGGACAATTGCTGCGGCGGGATTGCGCCCTGCATCGCCATGCCGCGAAATTCGGTGACGGCGACATCGCTGCGCGTCATCAATTTCTCGACGGCGTCAGGCGGAATGCCCATGCCGAACACCGCTGCGCCGTCGCGCAAGCCGAGAAAGATCGTGCCGGGGTTGGCGCCGTATTTGCGCGCTTCGTCGAGCGTCAGCAACGCCCGGGGGCCATCGTCGCTTTGAACGACCACTAGCGAGTCGCGATAAATAACGTAGGCGCGGGCGTCGCGGTGGGCTTCGAGCGCGAACAGCCTGTCGTCGTCGCCGCGCAGATGCGCCGCGCGGTCGAGAATGTCGCTGACGAAGGCGGGTTGCCCGAGCGGAAAGGCTGGTTTGTCCGACGTTTGCATGCTCATGCGCTCAACCCAGCCATATTTTCCGACGCAACGCGCCGATAAAGCTCTGCACTTCCTGCGCGTCGTGCGGAACCGCTCCGACCACGCCCCAAACCGGACGCGGCCACGCGGCGTCGTTGGTGCGTCGGGCGATGATGTGGACGTGCAATTGCGGCACGGCGTTGCCCAGTGCGGCGATGTTCAGCTTGTCGCATTTCGTCACTTCCTTGAGCGCACGGGCGACGCGGCTGATTTCGGTCATCAATTGCGCCTGCTCGACCTCGTCCAGATCGATGATCTCGCTGGCGTCGGCGCGGCGCGGCACCAGCAGCAGCCACGGATAGTTCGCGTCCTTGATAACCAGGACGCGCGACAGCGCGAGGTCGCCGATGTCGATGGTGTCTTTTTGAAGCTGGGCGTGGAGCGACCAGGCGGAGGCAGCGGCAGGCATGTTGATCCAAACGGCCCGATGTGTCGACGGGCTCTTCTCATCCAAGGCCTGCGATGTCGCAAGGCCGCTTGTCTTAACAAGCCGCCGTCATCGGCGAAAGCGTTTGCACCCGATTGCCGGCGCTTGCTTTCCGGCTCTTTTGGCTCCAAATAAGCGCCGGGAGATTGGCGGTGGACGAGCCTCTCGCCAACCGGGTCAGGTCCGGAAGGAAGCAGCCCTAACGAGGTCCGGATCGGGTCGCTCGTCAGTCTCCTACTTCATTTTATCGTGCGCGTTCAGTCCATTGCGCGAAACTCGATCAAAATTCCATCGGTCCGCTTCCGGGACTTGACCTCAAATCGGATGCTTGATGACCGACGCCAATCCAGCTTCCGTGACTGACACCGCCGCGGCCCCCTACCGCGTGCTGGCACGGAAATACCGCCCGACCAGTTTCGACGATCTGATCGGGCAAGAGGCGGTGGTCCGTACTGTATCCAACGCCTTCGAAACCGGCCGCATTCCGCAAGCCTGGATTTTGACCGGCGTGCGCGGCGTCGGCAAAACCACGACCGCCCGCATCCTCGCCCGCGCGCTGAATTACCTGTCGCAGGACGGCACGGTCGACAAGCCGACGGTCCGCATGCCGCAACTCGGCGTGCATTGCCAGGCGATCATGGAAAGCCGGCACATCGACATTTTGGAAATGGACGCCGCGTCCCATACCGGCGTCGACGACGTTCGCGCGATCAACGACAGCGTGCGTTATGCGCCGTCTAGCGCGCGCTACAAGGTCTACATCATCGACGAAGTCCACATGCTCTCGACGGCGGCGTTCAACGCCTTCCTCAAGACGCTAGAGGAGCCGCCGGAGCACGCGAAATTCGTGTTCGCAACGACCGAGATTCGCAAGGTGCCCGTGACCGTGCTGTCGCGTTGCCAGCGCTTCGACCTGCGACGCGTCGATGCCGACGTGCTGATGGCGCATCTGTCGAGCATCGCTGCGAAGGAAAACGTCGAGGTCGAACCCGAGGCGCTTGGAATCATCGCCCGCGCCGCCGAAGGCTCTGTCCGCGATTCGCTGTCGCTGTTCGATCAAGCCATCGCCCATGCCGCCGGCGTCGTCCGCGCCGATGCGATCAGGCAGATGCTCGGGTTGGCCGACCGCACGCGGGTGATCGACCTGTTCGAGCAGCTCGCGCGCGGCGACATCGCCAGCGCCTTCAATGAATTCCGCGAGCAATACGACACCGGTGCCGACCCTGTCGTCGTGCTGAGCGACCTCGCCGAATTCGTTAACTTCGTCACCCGCGTCAAGATCGTGCCGGCGACCGCCGACAATGTCGCGTTCGGCGAAACCGAACGGCTGCGTGCGCGCGATTTCGCGGCGAAGCTGTCGATGCGCGTGTTGTCGCGGATGTGGCAGATGCTGCTGAAAGGCATCACCGAAGTGCAAAGCGCAACGCGGCCCGCCGCCGCCGCCGAGATGGTGCTGGTGCGGATCGCTTACGTTGCCGATTTGCCGACGCCGGACGAAGCGTTGAAGATGCTCGACCAGAGCGGCGGCGGACATATGCCGATGATCGGCGCCGGCCCATCCGCTGCGCTCGGCGCGCCCGCGACATCCGCTATCGCGTCGTCCCCCATGACATCGAGCGCGCCGCGCGCGAGCCTGTCGCGCGGCAACGCCGAGACGATGCAGCGGCCGCAAGCGATGCCGGTGCAGGCCGCCGCCGCGCCGGTGTTGCGGATCAATACGTTTCCTGAGCTTGTCGCCCTTGCGACCGAGAAGCGCGACGTGCTGGTTCGCGCCGCGTTGGAAGCCGATGTGCGGCTCGTCAAGATCGAAGACGGCCGGCTCGAAGTCGCGATGGAGCGCAGTGCCGCGCGCACGTTGATCAACGACCTGTCGCGCAAACTCGAACAATGGACCGGGCGGCGCTGGAGCGTCATCGTCTCCAACGAGGCCGGCGACCCGACCTTGCGCGCGCAGGCCGACGCTGCAAAACACCAGCGCACCAACGCTGCCGAATCCGATCCGCGCGTGCGCGAGGTGCTGGCGAAATTTCCCGGTGCGAAAGTGGTCGAGGTCCGCAAGCTTGTGCCGGAGACCGCGGCCGAGGCAGCGGACGACATCCCTGACAATCCGGATGGCGATAGCGACGACTAATTTTGCATTTTGAATGGGGGCTTGTCTCCGTTCATCCCCGCGAAAGCGGGGATCCAGAGACGAAGCAAAAATGAAATTGAATTCCCGCTCGCGCGGGAACGAGCGGAAGGACGGACACCATGGCTGATTTTCTCGGCATGATGAAGCAGGCGGCGCAGCTTCAATCCAAGATGAAGGAGATGCAGGACCAGCTTGAGACCATCGAGGTCGAAGGCATCTCGGGCGGCGGCCTCGTCAATGTGCGGATGAGCGCGAAAATGGAGGTGAAGTCCGTCAAGATCGATGCGTCGCTGATGAAGGCCGACGAGCGCGAAATTCTCGAAGACCTGCTCGTGACCGCGATGGGAGATGCGCGCCGCAAGGCCGAGGCCGCGATGCAGGACAAGATGGCGTCGATCACCGGCGGGCTCGGCCTGCCGCCGGGGATGGGATTGACGTGAGGATGGCTGTCGTGATTTCGGGCTCGGTGGTTACAAGTGTCACCGACGCAGTGCGTCGGTGCACCTCATTCCGCACGCCTATTTTGTCACTGAAAATCGAAATTATCTAAATGGCTTCGTCCGTTGCCGGCCCCGAAATCGAGCGGCTGATTCAACTGCTCTCCAAGCTGCCGGGCCTCGGTCCGCGCTCGGCGCGGCGCGCGGCGCTGCATCTCATCAAGAAGCGCGAAGCCCTGATGGGTCCGCTCGCCGATGCGTTGCAAGTCGCGATCGAGAAGATCGAGGTCTGCCGCACCTGCGGCAACATCGATACGCAGAATCCCTGCACTATTTGCAACGATCCGCGCCGCGATCCGTCCGCGCTGGTCGTCGTCGCCGATGTCGCAGACCTGTGGGCGTTGGAGCGCGCGAAAGCGACCGCCGGCCGATATCATGTTCTCGGTGCTACGTTGTCGCCGCTTGACGGCGTCGGCCCTGACGATCTCACGATCGACGCGCTGGTGTCGCGCGCGCATGACGACCGTGTCACGGAAATCATTTTGGCATTGAATGCCACAGTCGACGGTCAGACCACCGCGCATTACATCACTGATCTCTTGCAGGAAGCGAATGTACGCGTGACGCGGCTCGCGCACGGTGTGCCGGTCGGCGGCGAACTCGATTATCTCGACGAGGGCACGCTCTCCGCCGCGATGCGCCAGCGCACTTTGTTTTGAGTGGTGCGCACGATCCAACGATGACATCACGATCTCGCCCGACTGTTCTGGTTAGACCCGGACCACGACGCACGATTCACGCGCGATACGAACGAAGCTGGAACTGACTTGATGACTGTGAGCGATTTTTCGATGCGGCCTTTGATGGTCGGACTGTTTTGCTGTTGCCTCTCCGGCGCTGTCGCCGCCCAAACCGCAACGCCGCCCGCGACCGACGCGACCGCAAAGCCGAAGGTGCCGGTCGCAATGAAGGCCGGCGATATCCTCAGCGGACAACTGACGGCGATGCGCATGCGCGCCAAAGTCAAAGGCAAGCGCATCGCCACCTATCAGCTCGTCAGCGAGCCGCGGCGCCTGCCGGCACCTGGCGATTTGTGCAATCTCGAAACCGGGCCGGAGACATTTCAGATCGTCACCGATAACGAGGCGCAGGCGACCCGATTGAAAAAACTCATCGGCAAACAGATTGCGCTGAAGGTCGACGAGGTCTCCTGCGCCGAAGCCGCAGGTGTCATGAGCGAAGCCATCGTGACGAAGTGGAGTTTAGTGGCGGCGCCTTGAGCGGGCGGGGTGCGGTGTGGTTGCTGTGGGATGTGGATATTTACTGATTGAGAATGTCTATGTCTAATTCTTCAGAACTTAGAATTAGGTTATCGCAAGTCGAGTTTGCGGTTTAGACGTCAATGAAAATTTGCAGATAGCATTTTGCCTTCGTCGTGTCGGATCCTGTTGCGGTTGGCCTTCAATCACCAGTCCGCTAAAGTAAAGATGGCGAGTTCTTTCGCTGCGACAGGGTTGCGGTTGGCCCTCAATCACCAGTCCGCTAAAGTACGTGGACGATGCGGTTGCTGCTGCCGCTGGTTGCGGTTGGCCCTCAAT
>JANMAN010000164.1:0-4903 GCA_031359885.1 Tardiphaga sp.
GCGACATCCGCACTTCTGGCACGGTGATGATGTGGCCTTCGAGCGCCGCGTCATGCACGCCGCCTTGCGACAGCAGATCGGCGACCGCGTGGCGCACGAGCTCGCCGACGCGCAACTGGCGTTGCGACGCGACGGAGGCACCGGCGTTCATCTTGTGGTGAAAGGGCATAGTGTCTCTCAATCAGGCCGTGCCCACATCTAGGGCGCTGCGTCTCAACATTTGCCGTTGTCATTCCGGAGCGCGAGATCGAGACGAATTGACGCTTCGTCAATTCGTCGAAGAACGAGCGAGTCCGGAATCCATAACCACGACAGGGAGTATGGATTCCGGGCCTGCGCCACGCGGCCGGCTAACGCCGACGCGCGAGACGCATCCCGGAATGACGCGCTTGGCTCTCTGTAAGATTTGGACTTACAGCGAGCGCTGGATGGTCTCCACGCGGTAACACTCGATCACGTCGCCGGCGCGCATGTCGCCATAGCTCTCGAACGCCATGCCGCATTCCTGGCCCGACGCCACGTCCTTCACTTCGTCCTTGAAGCGCTTCAGCGTCGAGAGCTTGCCTTCGTGCACGACGACGTTGTCGCGGATCAGGCGCACATTCGCGCCGCGCTCCACGGTGCCGTCGGTGACGCGACAACCCGCGACCTTGCCGACCTTGGAGATGTTGAACACCTCCAGAATGAGCGCGTTGCCGAGCATGGTTTCGCGCAGCGTCGGCGCCAGCAATCCGGACATCGCTTTCTTCACGTCGTCGACGAGATCGTAGATGATGTTGTAGTAGCGGATTTCGATGCCGTTGCGCTTGGCCAGCGCCGTGGCTTCCTTGTTGGCGCGCACACTGAAGCCGAGGATGACGGCGTTGAAGCCTTCAGCCAGCGTCACGTCGGACTCGGAGATGCCGCCGACGCCCGCATGCAGGATGCGCGCAGTGACTTCATCGGTGCCGAGCTTGTCGAGCGAGCCGAGAATCGCTTCGAGCGAGCCCTGCACGTCCGACTTGATCACCAGCGGGAAGTCTTTGCGGCCCGTGGTCTTGAGCTGCGACATCATCTGTTCGAGAGAGCCACGCATGCCGGAAACCGACGCGGCGGATTTTTCGCGCTTCTGATGCGCACGATAGCTCGTGATTTCGCGCGCGCGGGCTTCGCTCTCCACGACGGCCATGCGGTCGCCGGCCTCCGGCGGACCGTTGAAGCCGAGCACTTCGACCGGCACCGATGGGCCCGCCGATTGAAGGGTTTCGCCTTGATCCGAAATCAGCGCGCGAACGCGGCACAGTTCTGAACCGGCGACGACGATGTCACCGACTTCGAGCGTGCCACGCTGGACCAGCACGGTCGCGACCGGGCCACGGCCACGATCGAGCCGGGCTTCGATGACGGTGCCTTCCGCGATGCGATACGGGTTGGTTTTCAGATCGAGAATCTCGGCCTGCAGCGCGATCATCTCGAGCAGCTTGTCGAGGTTCGTTTTGTTTTTCGCCGACACTTCGACATCGACGACATCGCCGCCGAAGGACTCGACCTGCACATTGTGCTGGAGCAATTCGGTTCGGACGCGCTCGGCCTTCGCATCGGGCTTGTCGATCTTGTTGATCGCCACGATCATCGGCACGCCCGCCGCCTTGGCGTGGTTGATGGCCTCGATCGTTTGCGGCATCACGCCGTCATCGGCCGCGACCACAAGAATGACGATGTCGGTCACTTTCGCGCCGCGCGCACGCATCGCGGTAAACGCAGCGTGGCCTGGCGTATCGATGAAGGTGATCTTCTTGCCGCTTTCCGGCGAGGTCACCTGATAGGCGCCGATATGCTGGGTAATGCCGCCGGCTTCGCCGGACACGACATTTGCGTGACGCAGCGCGTCGAGCAGCGACGTCTTGCCGTGGTCGACGTGGCCCATCACAGTGACGACCGGCGACCGGGTCTCGGTGTCGTCGGAATCCTCGACGATATCGAACAGGCCTTCTTCGACGTCCGACGCGGCGACGCGCTTGACGGTGTGGCCCATTTCCTCGGCGACAAGCTGGGCCGTATCGGCGTCGATCACGTCGGTGATCTTCACCATCTGGCCCTGCTTCATCAGCAGCCGGATAACGTCCACGGCGCGCTCGGCCATGCGGTTGGCGAGTTCCTGAATCGTAATCGCTTCCGGAATCACGACCTCGCGAATGAGCTTTTCCTTCGGCTCGTTCGATTGATGGCCCTTCAAACGCTGCGTGCGGCGGCGGAACGACGCGATCGATCGCTCGCGCACGTCGTCGGCCGACAAGGCCGTCACGAGCGTCAGGCGGCCGCGCTGTTTCTGCGGCGCAGGCTTGGCGGTCGGCTTCGGCGCGATGACCGGGCGCGCGGCACCACCGGGGCCACGACGGATCACGCGGGGCGCCTCGTCCTCGTCGGTGCCGTCGGCGGCAACGCCGGGCGTACGAGCGGGCGCTGCACCAGGACGAGACAGCGTCGTCGTTGCAGGCTTCGCAGCGGTTTTGCCGGCAGCGGCGGCCTCGGCTTCGCCGAACCGCTTCTTGGCCTCGGCTTCGGCTTTCCGCTTGGCTTCTTCTTCCAGACGGTGACGATCTTCCTCGGCCTTGCGACGGGCTTCGGCGGCGTCACGCTCCTGCTGTTCGATGTATTCCTTGGTGTTGCGACGCGCAGCCTCGGCCTCGGCGACCCGGCGCTCCTCGACTTCGCGGACGCGCGCGTCGGCCAGCGCGTTGGCGCGCGCGGCTCGCTCGTCCTCGGACAATTTCTGCAACACGACGCCCGATCCGCTGCGGGACGGCGTCGATGACGAACGGCCCATCGGCGCGCGCGGAGGCGGCGCAGCCGGACGGACCGGCGCGACAGGAGCCGCGACAACCGGCGCAGGCGCAGCAACCACCTCGGCGGCCGGCGCGGGTCCGTCGCCCCCGATCCGGCGCTTGCCGCGTTTCTCGACGACCACCTGCTTGGTACGGCCGTGGCTGAAGCTCTGACGCACCACGCCCGTCTCGACGCGCGGCTTCAGCGTCAAGGTCTTGGTCGGGGCGCTCAGAGTCTTGTCGCCAGGAGTTTTCGTATCAACCATTCAGCAGTCCCAATCATGTTGCGATGTGCGTATCGTCCGCACACGTCGTCAATTCTCAATCCGGTCGTTCGGCGCGGTCGTGTGTGTGTCCGTCTTGTCGCTCTCTGCCATCCGGTATCGGACCAGGATATGGCAGCGCGACAGGATCGATTTGCTCGCCGGACCCGCCAGCACGGCAGCATGTATCACATTTGACCGGCCAAGTGCCAAATCCAATTGTGCCGAATTCAGCACCGTCACGATGGGGATGTCGCCCGCACGTTCATCGTCCGCGACGCTTTGCCGGGCGAGCCCGTCGAGCTTGCGGATACCGTCGGCCGCCCCGTCGCTGGCATGCAGCAGAATAGCCGCCTGCCGCTGCGCCAAAGCGTTCTCGACCTTGCTGAAACCGGCGACCGCCTGCCGGGCTTTCGCCGCCATCGCCAGCGCATCCATCGCGCCGCGCACCAGCAGTTGCTCGGTGTCGTCCGCTAATGTCGGCTGCGGCTTGACCGCGCGCTTGAAGCCGCGCGCGAAAAGGTTCTTTTTCGCCGCTTCGGCCACGGCTTTGCGAGAGGCCGTCACCCACATGCCGCGACCGGGTAGTTTTCGCTTGAGATCCGCAACCACGACGCCGTCCGGCGTCATGACGAAACGGATTAGTTCGTCGATCGGCCGCACGTCCCGCGTGACCGCGCACATCCGCTCCGTCCCGGATTTGGTGGTCCGAGGTCCGTTGTCAAGATCGGCTGGGTCGGCGAGAGCAAGCATGCGTGCGGTCGAACTCCTGTCATGATCGTGCGCGGGCGCGAACGACTATCGTAGCGAACCGGCTCACGCCGGTTGATCTTCGGTCGCCTCAGGCGCGGCCTGCTTATCGAGATCTTCCTGCGTGATCCAACCGGCCGAAACGCGCGCCTGCATGATGAGACGCTCGGCGTCTTCGCGTGAAATCTCGCTGGCATCGAGGATGCCGGGGTGACGCGTCGGCTCGCCGCCTTCCTTGCGCTCGCTCCAGCCGACGAGATCGTCGGTCGCGCAGCCCGCAAGATCCTCGATCGACTTGATGTCGTTCTCGCCGAACTTGACCAGCATCTTCGAGGTCACGCCGGGCACCGTCTTCAAAGCGTCTTCCACACCAAGTTCCTTGCGTTTGTTTTCCAGCTCGGTCTCGAGCGTGTCGAGATATTCGCGAGCGCGGCTTTGCAGTTCCTGCGCGGTCTCGTCGTCGAAACCTTCGATCTGGGCGAGTTCGTTGACGTCGATGAGCGCCAGTTCCTCGACCGACGTGAAACCTTCGGACGCCAGCAATTGTCCGACCACCTCGTCGACGTTCAGCGCTTCCATGAACACGCGGGTCGAGTTTTCGAAGTCGGCCTGACGACGCTCGGACTCTTCCGTTTCGGTGAGGATGTCGATGTCCCAGCCGGTGAGCTGCGACGCCAGTCGCACATTCTGGCCGCGACGGCCGATTGCCAGCGAAAGCTGATTGTTGGTATCGGGCACCACGACCTCGATGCGCTCGCGGTCTTCGTCGATCACGACCTTGGACACTTCGGCCGGCGCCAGCGCATTGACAATGAACGTCGCGATATCCGGCGACCACGGAATGATGTCGATCTTCTCGCCCTGAAGCTCGTTGACCACCGCCTGCACGCGCGAGCCGCGCATACCGACGCAGGCGCCGACCGGATCGACCGAAGAATCACGGGAAATCACAGCGATTTTGGCGCGCGAGCCCGGATCGCGGGCGACCGCCTTCACCTCGACGATATTGTCATAGATTTCCGGCACCTCCTGGGCGAACAGCTTGGCCATGAACTGCGGATGCGTGCGCGACAGGAAAATCTGCGG